>JAICHS010000026.1 GCA_025924775.1 Rhodanobacteraceae bacterium | reverse complement strand
GCAAGGTAATCCTGGACATCGGCTACAACTCGTCCACCGTCGGCTTCGACGGCGCGACCTGCGGTGTGCTGAACCTGATCGGCAAGCAGTCGCCCGACATCAACCAGGGCGTCGCGCGCAAGAAGCCGGAGGAACAAGGTGCCGGCGACCAGGGCCTGATGTTCGGCTACGCCTGCAACGAGGCGCCGGAATTCATGCCCGCCCCGATCTACTACGCGCACCGGCTGGTCGAACAGCAGGCCAAGGTGCGCAAGGCCGGCAAGCTGAAATGGCTGCGCCCGGACGCCAAGTCGCAGGTGACGCTGGCCTACGACGATGCCTCGATGAAGATCATCGGCCTGGACGCCGTGGTGTTGTCCACCCAGCACGACCCGGACGTGAAGTACGCCGACCTGTGCGAAGGCGTGCGCGAGTACATCCTGAAGCCGGTGCTGCCAAAGAGGCTGTTGGACACGCTGCCCAAGAACAAGCTGCACATCAACCCGACCGGCAAGTTCGTGATCGGCGGGCCGGTGGGCGACTGCGGCCTGACCGGCCGCAAGATCATCGTGGACACCTACGGCGGCATGGCCCGTCACGGCGGCGGCGCGTTCTCGGGCAAGGACCCGTCCAAGGTCGACCGCTCCGCCACCTACGCCGCGCGCTACGTTGCCAAGAACATCGTCGCGGCGGGCATTGCGGATCGCTGCGAGGTGCAAATCAGCTACGCGATCGGCGTGGCCGAACCGACGTCCATTTCGGTGACGACCTTCGGCACCGGCAAGATTTCCGATGACAAGATCGAGAAACTGATCCGCGCGCATTTCGACCTGCGCCCCTACGGCATCATCAAGATGCTGGACCTGATCCACCCGATCTACCAGTCGACCGCATCGTACGGCCACTTCGGCCGCAAGCCATTCCAGTCCACCTACAAGTGGGAAGACCTGCACGACGGCAAGCGCGTGAAGAAGTCGGAAATCGCCACCGCGTTTTCGTGGGAGCAGACCGACCGCGCCGAAGCCCTGCGCAAGGCCGCGAAAATCAAGTAATGCTGCTTGCCCCCTTCTGCCGAAGGGAGCGGCTTTGCCCTTCGCCCATGGAGGGGATGCATCCGCCGAGGGGCGCTGCAACCCGCGTCGCCAGACACGCGGGTGAGGCTCGGCATTTCCTTCGCAACAGCGCCCGCCCAACCGGAGCCACACCATGAACGCAGTGCCCAAAGATTCTTCGACGCAACACGACTACAAGGTGCGTGACATAGCGCTGGCCGAGCTTGGCCGCAAGCGCATCACCATGGCCGAGGAGGAAATGCCTGGCCTTATGCAGATCCGCGCCCGTTACGCGCCGCAAAAGCCCTTGCAGGGCGTGCGCGTGACCGGTTCCTTGCACATGACCAAGGAAACTGCGGTGCTGATCGAAACGCTGGTCGCGCTGGGCGCATCCGTGCGCTGGGCTTCGTGCAACATCTTCTCCACGCAGGACGACTGCGCCGCCGCGATCGCCGCCGAAGGCATCCCGGTGTTCGCGTGGAAGGGCGAGACGCTGGAGGAATACTGGCAGTGCACGCTGGAAGCGCTGACGCACCCCGGCCAGAAAGGCCCGGAGCTGATCGTCGATGACGGCGGCGACGCGACGCTGCTGATCCACAAGGGCTTCGAGATGGAGTCGGGCTCGAACTGGGTGGACGCGCCCGGCACCAGCCACGAGGAACAGGTCATCAAGGACCTTTTGAAGCAGACCCGCACGGAGCGCCCCGGCTTCTGGAAGCAGGTCGCCAGCGAATGGCGCGGCGTGTCCGAGGAAACCACCACCGGCGTGCACCGCCTGTACCAGATCGCCGAAGCCGGCAAGCTGCTGGTGCCCGCGATCAATGTCAACGATTCGGTGACCAAATCGAAGTTCGACAACCTGTACGGCTGCCGCGAATCGCTGGCCGACGGCATCAAGCGTGCGACCGACCTGATGATCGCGGGCAAGGTCGCGGTCGTGTGCGGCTACGGCGACGTCGGCAAGGGCTGTGCGCACTCGCTGAAAGGCTTCGGCGCGCGCGTGATCGTCACCGAGATCGACCCCATCTGCGCGCTGCAGGCCGCGATGGAAGGCTTCGAGGTGGCAACCGTCGAGGACACCCTCGGCGAAGCCGAGATCTACGTCACCACCACCGGCAACCGCGACATCATCACGCTGGAGCACATGGCGAAGATGAAGAACCACGCGCTGGTCTGCAACATCGGCCACTTCGACAACGAAATCCAGGTCGACCGCCTGCAGAAGGCCACCACGCACACCAACATCAAGCCGCAGGTGGACCTGTACACCTTCCCCGACGGCCACTCGCTCTACCTCTTGGCCGAAGGCCGGCTGGTCAACCTCGGCTGCGCCCACGGCCATCCGTCGTTCGTGATGTCCAATTCATTCTCGAACCAGACGCTGGCGCAAATCGACCTGTGGGCCAACAAGGACACCTACGAGAAAAAGGTCTACCGCCTGCCCAAGAAACTGGACGAGGAAGTCGCCCGCCTGCACCTCGCGCAGATCGGCGTCAAGCTGACCACGCTGTCCCAGCAGCAAGCGGATTATCTGGGCGTACCGGTGGATGGCCCCTACAAGGCCGACCACTATCGCTACTGATCATCCCAGCGCGGGTTGCAACCCAAGGCGCGGCGCAAGCCGCGCTTTTTTTCAACGCGACTACGATCGCGACGATCAGGCACCAGGCCCGAATCGTGCAAGCTCGAGTACGAACGGCGCGTAATGGCGCCAGCGCCCAACCGAGGTCGAATAGACGGGCTGGCGCGCCTGCCACACGCTTGCCGATTGCACGGGCGCATCCACACCGATGGGGTTCCCATCCGCTTGGGGCTCGTGCGCAGGTGCGCCGATGAAATCGCGCAGTTGCGCAAGCGTCGCCTCGGGGTCGGAAACCAGCGCCTCGTAGTCGAGGTCGCGAACCGGCACTTGCAGAGTCCGCTTCCAATGCCGCATCAATCCATCATGGCCCCGCATGAATGCCGCAATGTCCGTGAATTCGCTCGAGAATGCCATGTCCGGATGTGCGAAGTCCTGGCTCCACAACGACAGCGCGGTGTCGCGCGGATCGCGCCGCAGATGGATGACCCGCGCCTGCGGAAACATCGCCGCGGCAACGTCCAGATACCGGAAATTCAACGGATCCTGATCGATGTACCACGTCGTCTTCTCATCGTCCTGCACCGCAAGCGTACGGTACAGGTTGGCTGCCTCGGCCAACGCGGCCGGGCTGGCCAAGTGTCCGCCGGCAATCAGTTGGTCCGCGATGAAGCGCAGCGCGCGCAACTCGCCGCGATCGTGCGCGGCAATGGTGCGCACCAGAAGGGTTGCCGCAAGGGTTGTTCCTGTCCGTGGCAGGCCGACCACGAACACCGGCACGAAATCGCGCGCGGGTACCGCGCCCGCGGGGGCAACCGACGCGCCTTGCCGTGCAGCCGTGAACCGTTCCCAGGCGGCGGCATCCCATGGCTTCGCCGCATGCGCCATCGCATTGGCTCCGTGCAGCGTGGTGGCAGCCGCGGCGTAATCGCCGAGATCATTCTGCGCCTTGGCCAGGGCGAACCCCGCCGATGCCCGCGAGCGCAAAGAGCAACGCGCGTCGGCAAAACGTGCTGCAAACCGTGCGATTTCCGGATCGGCCGCATCAACATAGCGCCGGGTATTGGCCAACGCACCCAGCACATGATTTCGTTCCAGATCGATGCCATTGTCCAGCGCCGCCAGGTAATGCGTGCGGGCCGCCGCAAAATCGCCCTGCTCCCGCGCGAGATGTCCGGCCACGACCCGCAGGTCCGGGGTCACCGTGCCGCCGGCGATTGCCGCATCGCATATCGCCCGGGCGATGCCATGCCGGTCGCATTGCTGCGCAAAACGCGCGGCGCGAACGCACAGCGAAGGCTCGAAGGCGTTGGCCCTGCACAGGTCGCACAGGACTTGCGAAGCAGCCGAAAATTGGCCCTGGCTACGCAGCACCTCGGCCAGGAGCGTTGCCGTGTCCTCGCGGGCAGGCTCGCTCCTGTGCGCTTCGCGCAGAATCGCCTCGGCCCCCGCCACTTCATTGCGTTGCCACAAGGAGCGGGCTGCATCGAGTTTCGCATCGGCAGTGCGAGCGAGAGAAGCCGGCATTTCGCACCCTGACAGTACCTTCCTTTATGATAACCAGTCCTGTCCCGACTGTCGGCCGCATGAACCAACACCTTGCCCATTTCATTGACCGGCGCGCGTCCAGGTATCGGACATGACCGCGCCACGCCTCGAAGGCCTGGACAACGCAGCCGCGCAGCAGGTCGTCGCGGCCGCTCAGGCACTTGCCCTGGGACGCGCCGACCAGGCGGCTGCACAACTCCAGCCCGCGCTCGCCGCTTACCCGAAGCATTCCGAAGTGTTGCGCTTGCACGCAGGCATCCTCGACTTGCGCGGCAACCACCTCGCGGCGCGCAACACGATGGAACAGGCCGTGGCGTTGCGTCCGGTGGATGCGCTCTACCACAACACGCTCGGCACCATCCTCGGCAACGGCGGCGACTTCGATGGCGCCATCCGGGCGCTACGGCGCGCCTGCGAACTGCAGCCCGGCTTGGGGGCCGCGTGGTACAACCTCGGCGTAATGCTGACCCGCTGCGTGCGCAACGAGGAAGCCGTCGAAGCCCTGCGGCGCGCCGTGGAACTGGCGCCCGACAACATGGACGCACGCGCACAGCTCGGAGACATGCTGCGCATGCAGGGACACGCCGAAGCGTCCGCCGCTGAGTACCGGAGGGTCCTGTCCAGGCAGCCCTGGACCGGCATGGCATGGTGGGGACTCGCAGACCTGCGCACCGGTGCGTTGACCGACGAAGACATCGATCGAATGGGGGCAGCCTTGCGCGACCGCCGCGCCAGCGATGACGACCGCATCGCGACCGGCTTCGCGCTGGCCAAGGGACTGGACGAACGCGACCGCTACGAGGAATCGCTGGACCAGCTGAAACGCGCCAATGCGATCGCCCGTTTGCGTCAGCGCTGGGATGCGGCGGGTTTTTCGGCGGCGATCGAGGCTGTTAACCGCGCCTTCACGCCGCTGCCCGCGGGGGCACCCGACGCCACCTTGGGCCGGGGCGCCATCTTCATCGTCGGCTTGCCACGTTCGGGCACGACCTTGGTCGAACAGATCCTTGCCTCGCACTCGCAGGTCGAAGGCGCGGGCGAGTTGCCCGACCTGTCACTGGTGCTGGCCGCGGAATCACGGCAGCGCGGCAAGCCCTTTCCGAACTGGGTGGCGGACCTGCAGCCGCCGGACTGGCAGTGTCTGGGCGAGCGTTATCTGGAACGCACGGTGCACTGGCGCGGCCGGCGCCCGTTTTTCACAGACAAGATGCCGGGCAACTGGATGTATATCGGGGCAATCCGTGCCATGCTGCCGGGTGCGCACATCGTTGCCTGCCGTCGCGATCCGCTGGAGACCTGCTTCTCCTGCTATCGACAGCACCTCTACAACAACGAGTACACCCGTACCCCGGAAGATCTGGCTGCATACTGGCGTGACTTCGACCGCGGCGTCCGGCACTGGGCCGCGCAGTATTCCGAGCACGTCTACCAGCACGACTACGAGGCGCTGGTCGACGCGCCCGAAACCGGCATCCGCGCGCTGCTGGAGTTCTGCGGCCTGCCGTTCGAGGAAACCTGCCTGCACTTCCACGAAACGCGGCGCGAGGTGCGCTCGCCGAGTGCAACCCAGGTACGCCGACCACTGCAGGCGGGCACCGCGCAGGCGCAACGCTACGGCAGCCTTCTCGATCCCCTGCGCGCTTCGCTGGGCCTGCCTCCGTTTGGAACGTGACCTTGGACGCGGCGCGCAGCGAATCCGAATGGCTCGACGAAGCCCGCTTGCGGATCCTGCGCGGCCAATGGCAGGAAGCACAGGTGACGCTCGAGCGAGCCCTCACCGAATACCCCGGATCGAAGGCGCTGCGGCGCGCGCAGGCCGCCGCGCTCCAGCAGGCAGGACGCAAGCGCGAGGCTGAGTCGCTACTGCAGGCGCTGCTGGAACACGACCCCACGGATTCTGCGTCCGCGTTCGCCTTGGCGCGCATGCTGGCGGACCAGGGACGCGTGGCCGCAGCGGCGGCCGCCATCCGCCGCTGCCTGGTTGGCGATGCCCACCGCGACGACGCCGACCTCGCGATCGCCGCCATCGAGCTGCTGGATGATTGCGCACGCAAGCGCGATGCCGCCGAGGTGGCCGCCGCCGCAATCGCGGTACATCCTGACGACGCTCGTCTGCACGCCTACGCCGGGATGCTTCAGATCCAGCTGGGCAACTTCGAGCTGGCGCGGCGGCATTATCTGTTTGCGCTCGAGCACGACGAACGGGCATGGGAATGGCACATCCCCATTGGCCTGTCCTCGACGCAGCGCTACTGCGACCACGCACACGCGGATTTCGCCTCGTTCGAAAACGGCCTGCGCCGCGGCGGGCTTTCCGACAAGGCGCGCGCGGAACTGCATTTCGCACTGGGCAAGGCGCACGACGATGTCGGCCGTTTCGGCGAGGCCGCGCAGCACTTCCGGGACGGTAACGCAATCCTGCACCGGCTGACGGCGTGGTCGCGCAAGGCGTGGCGACGCGCGACGCAAGCTCGCCTGGCAGCCGCACCTTTCACGCACTCGGCCGAAGCGGTTGCAGGGTTCAACCCGATCTTCATCGTGGGCGTCCCGCGCACCGGTACGACTCTGCTCGCGGAATTACTCTCGTTGCCCCCGGGTGTGTGCAACCGGGGCGAACTGCCCTGGCTCGCCAACCTGGCAACGCAACCCGGCTTGTCGGGCCAACCCGACTCCGCTGCGCTGCAACGCGCGGCCACCACCTACACCGCCCGCGCGCGCCGTGACGATGCCGGCGACGCGTACTGGTTCATCGACAAGCAGCCGTTGAATTTCCGCTACCTCGACCTGTTGTTCGCGATGTTCCCCGGGGCGCGCGTGATCCACTGCCAGCGGGATGCGCGTGATACCGCCTTGTCGCTGTGGACACAATGTTTCCTCGAAGACGTGCAGGGCTACAGCTATGACTTCGACGACATCGCGCTGGTGATGCACGATTGCGCGCGGCTCATGACACACTGGCGCAAACGGTTCCCGGATTCGATTCGCAGCGTCCGCTACGAGGACCTCGCTTCGGACCCGGACCACGTGCTCGCCACACTGGCTGCGTGGATCGATCTACCTGCCGCGATCACCGGGGGCAACGCGCCGTCCCCCGAGACTGCCATCAGTTCGGCCAGCCTGTGGCAAGCCCGGCAACCGGTACACACGCGCTCAGTCAACCGCGCAGAACGATATCTGCCGTTCGTGCCCGAGCTCGCGCGCTGGGGCGACGCGTGATCGCTATTCGCGCGGCAGGGGCTCCAGCTTGAATGCCAGCGTGTAACGCGGCGCATAGCAGATGCGATTGGGCGGGCGGCCGGCATGGCGGATGGTGCCATCGAAAATCGCAAGCCGCCCTGGTTTGGGCGTCACGCATGCCACGCCGTCCTGGGCGTTGTCGTAGAACATGGTCTCGCCCCCCCAATCGACGTTCCATTCAGGTGCGATGTACCACAGCGCAGTCAGCCCTTCCTTGCCATCATGCACATCGGTATGGGTGAACAGCATGTCGCCGTAGGCAACGCAATTGCAGTACACGCGCAACACCTGATAGTGCGCCCGATCAGGAAAATCGCGCAATGCCTGCAGGGTCGGCTGAAACACCACCAGTTGCCGGGCAGTCTCAAGAGGAATGCTCAGCTGCCAGTGACGCACATTGAAGGTTTCCGCGCTGGCTACTTCATCGCAGACGAAATTTGCCCCAAGGAATGCATCGGTGAGGCGCTTGATTTCGGATTGCGGTACAAGCCCGTCGTAGACCCGCAACGGCCGACCGTCAATTTCCAGTGAGCGCGTGAGCGGCATACGAAGCTCCTCCTCCAACCATGAGACGGGATTTCCAGATCGCTACGGAGCACGCCGCAAGCGCTTCGCGGTGAAAACGCTCCGCAATGCTCGTCGCCCGCGGCACCAATACATGCCGGGCGACAGGTGTCACCGGTCGACTCCGTAACCCCAACGCTCAAGCATCGGCTTGAGCAGCGGCAGCGCCGGTGCGAAGTGTGGAAAATACTGCTGCCACCTGCCTACGCCACGCGTATTGATCGGTTCGATCACTTGGGTATAACTGGGCGTCTTGATGTAGCCCTTTTCGCGCGCGCGCGTATCGAAATCCAGCATGGCACTGGCGTTCTCGAGCCCGAGGAACGACGCGATCCGGCCGAGTTGCGACGGAGTGTCCGCGACCAGGTCCTCATAGCGCGACACCATGACGCTGGGTTTGAAAACGTCTACGTGGTGCAACCACGTCTCCATCGCCGCGACGTAGGCTTGGGCAAGGCGCTCAAGCGATTGCCCGGCCACCGCCAGCACGGCGGTTCGGAAATTTTGCATGTAACAACTCAGCAGCACATCGCATGGGTGGCGGACCGCAAGGATGAAGCGCGCGTGCGGAAACATCCGATGGATCAACGGCAGCCACAGCATGTTCAGAGGGTTCTTGTCGACAAGTTGCGCGTCCCAGCGGCGTTCGATCTTCGCACAGGCCATGAGCAGGTAGCCCTTGCGCAACTCGTCGCAGTCGCGCTGGTTCAGACGGCCAAGGTCATGCGGTACTTCGATGCCGGTGGCGGCTTCGAGCTGCCGGGACAGCGTATTGAACAACGGGCGCTCGTCCATCGACTGCATACGCGGGTGGGCGTCCAGCATCTGTTCAAGCAGGGTGGTGCCCGAGCGTGGAAAGCCGACTACGAAGACGGGGGATTGTGCTGCATCCGGCGCTTGAAGTTGCGGCCAGTTGCGGTAATCACCCGCACTGACACGCGCGCTGACCTTGGGCAGCACTTCGGCGCCAGGCTCGAAAAAGTCCGGTACTGCCGGCCTCAGTTCGTCCAGTTGCCGGGCATGCGCCCGCTCCAGCGCACCCATGGCCGCCTCGGGATCGCCTGCCTTGTCGCAAGCATTGCCCAGTGCGAACCAAAACCCGTAATCGCCGTCGCCGCTGGGACCAGCTTGGTCGAGCAGCGCGCGCGCGGCGGCGTAATCACGACGCCGCATGGCAAGTTGCGCACGCTGACGCGCGATCTCACAAGCTTCGCGCCCGGCTGGCTCAGTACCCGCAGCGATCTCATCCAGTAGCCGTTCCGCCTGTTCGACGCGGTTGATGCGTTCATACAGGCTGGCCAACCGGAGTCTGACGCGCCGTTCTTCCGGCAACCGGTGCGCAAGATCTTCCAGCAACTCCACCGCGATCACCGCCTCACCGAGCTGCGCCTGCACCTCAGCCAACTCGGACTGCAGCGAATCGTCCAGTGGAAGCCAATCCCGCCACGGCGACAATAGGTGGTCAGCCCGTGAATCGCGACACAGAGAACAGGCACGCGCCGCGTGGATACGGATCGCCGGCGACACGGGCGACTTGCCGAAGGCGCGAAGTAAGGTGTTGCGGGCATCGGCAGCTTTGCCTGCATCCAGCTGCACGAGGCCGAGGTGCTCGAGCAATTCCGCGTCATCCGGCGCCAGAGCTGCCGCTCGCGTGAAAGCGTGTTCGGCCCCGGACAAATCCCCTGACTCCCACAGCGCGTTCGCATAGTTGCGCCAATGCAGAATCTCATCAGGGTGAGCTTCGGCGAGCCTCGCATAGATCTCGAGGGCGAGCTCATGCCTGCCCAATCGCCATTGGCTTACCGCCAGCAACACCAGGACGTCCGCGGCCTCGGCGTCTGCCATCAGCAGTTGGCGACACTGGCGTTCGGCCTCCGCCGGGTTATCGGACTGAAGCGCGCCGACGATCGGATTAATCGAATTGTCTGTCATCGTGAAAAGTTGACACAAAAAGGGCCGCACGAAAACTCCGTGCGGCCCCGAGAGGTTGAAGCTTCCTGCGGTCCGATCAGAACTTCACGGTCAAGCGAGCCCAATAGTAGCGGCCAATCGTGTCGAAGTCGTTCGGGTCGGTATTCGCGTTCTGCGAGTTGTTCGCATACAGCAGTGGCGGCTGCTTGTCGAATACGTTGTCAACACCAACGTCGATGCGGGTGTTGAGCGGCTCGATGTTGTAGCCAGCCGTGACGTTGCTGTACATGTACTGCCCGTACTTCAGCACGAACGGACCCGCCGGGCCGGTTGGCGTGAACGCGGGGACCGCGGTGGCGCCTTGCGACGTATCCAGTGACCCGACCTTGAACTTGCTGAAGTAGTTCAATGTCCACTGCGCGTCCCACGGGCCAAGCTGCCAACCGAGTGAGCCTTGGGCCCTGACACGCGGGAAGAAGCAGATCGCACCAGCCGCGAACGGGCAGGAGGCCTGCAGCGGCGAGCCGGTGGAACCCATCATGCCGACGCCATTCAACACCTGGTTGCCATCCTGGCCTGGTGCCGTCTGGATCTTCATCTGCTTCATGTACGTCGCGTTCAACCCAACGTTGAACTGGCCGAACGAGAACGCCGGCAACTTGTAATTGGCCGCGAGGTCCACACCCTTTACGTCAAGCCGGCCCAAGTTGGCGGTCGGCTGCAGGATCTGGCGGATCTGGCCCGGGGAACCACCGCCCTGGAAGCGCGAAATCATCGGGCAGTAGGCCGAGACACCCGCATAGCACAGGTTCAGCACGGTCTGGGCACCGACACTGGCAATCACGTTGTCGAGGTAAATGCGCCACACGTCAGCACTGACCGAGAGGCCCGGAACGAAGTGCGGGGAATACACGACGCCGAAGTCGAACGACTTGCCCGACTCCGGTCCCAGTGGGAATCCCGCGTAGGCAGAACCCGACAGGAGTGCCTGAATCTGCTGGTGGAGGGCCACGTCACGGTTCACGAAACTGCCATCCAGCGGCACACCCGCGCACGCCGGGTTGGCCACGGTGGCGTGATCGCAAGGGTCGCTCGTCAGCAACGGGGCACTGCTGATCGGTGCCTGGAACACGTCGCTGATGCTCGGTGCACGGAATACCGTGGACACCGTGCCACGCAGCAGCAAGTCATCGATCGGACGGAATTCCACGCCGATCTTCCAGTTGTTGGTGCTACCGAAGGTCGAGTACTTGGAATAGCGATCGCCAAGCGTCACGTTCAGCGCGCGCACGAACGGCAGATCCTTCAGGATCGGGACGAACACCTCCGCGTAGGCTTCCTTGACGTTGTACCCGCCCTGCAGGTGCGCCGAGCATTGGCTGCCCAAGGTGCAGGTGCCGGTCGCCGGATCGAGCAGCAACACCGGGCCGACAACGTTGTTGGAGTACTCCTTGCGGTAGGAGGCGCCAGCCGCCAACTGGACCGTGCCCGCGGGCAGGTCGAACAGGCCGCCGCTGATATCCGCGTGAATGTTGCGCTCGATGCTCCAAGAGTTGGAGAGCGCCGATGCCGAAGCAGCCGCGAGTGCCGCAGTGGCCGACGGCGAATTGAGGTTGAAGATGTTCCACGGCGTGCATTCGGTAAGAGAGATCGGACTTGCCGCGGTGCCGCACTGCACGACGCCATCCGCGTTCAGGAATGACGATCCAAGGCCCGCCAGCAAATCGTTCTGATTCGGCAAACCGCCGGTGGTTCCGGTGTCGGAAACATGGCCGTAGTTATAGCCTACGTCCCACGTCCAGTTGCGCGAGAGAACGTCGACGTTGCCACGAAAACCGAACATCACCTGGTCGGTCGTGGCGGCTGTCTTGGTGAAGCGGTTGCCGCCCGGATAGGCGCGCGCCATGAACAGGTTCCCGTTGGTCGGCGTGAATTCGACGCCAAACGGGTTGTAGTAGCTGTCGGCGGCAATCGACAGGCCGGTCGGGGTACCCATCACCGCGGGCGCCAGCTGGGCGCCGGCCGAGGTCTTGTTGTGGTACACCGTCGCGTACGCGTCGATGTTGTCGGTAAGGTGATATACGCCCTTGGCGAAGAAATTGGTGCGTTCTTGCGGGGTCAGCAGGAAGTTCACCGAGGCGTAATTGTACTTGTCGCCAGGCTGGCTACCAAAGCAATGGTAATCATTGGGGCTGACCCGCGCATCGGTATTGGTCCACGCGCTGGGATTCAACGAGAGGGTGCAACCCGCACCCGTTGGGTTCACGGCATCCGGCACACCGACGCGGGTACGCGCGGCGTACGAAGAGCCACCGACCAACGCGATGGTGCCCGAACCAGGAACCGCAACGCTACTGCCATCGGTGTTGGTGGCAGTCAACGACAGCGCATCTTTCGAGAACTTGCGGGCCGACTGCAGGATGGAGTCGAACTTGCTGTAATCGACGCCCATCATGATGCTGCCCTTGTCCGACGTCTGGCCAAACACGAATGAAGCGCCCTTGCGCTCACCGTCGTCATGGTCGGAGATTCCGTAGTTCAGCTGGAACTGGGCACCTTGATAGTTGGTCTTGAGGATGATGTTGATGACGCCGCCAATCGCGTCGGAACCGTACACGGACGATGCGCCGTCGGTCAGCACTTCAATGCGCTCGACCGCCGCTGCCGGGATCGAGTTCAAGTCGCTGCTGATCACGCGCTGGCCATCGACCAGCACCAAGGTGCGGCTGGCGCCCAAACCGCGCAGACCAACCAGCGTCTGGCCAGAACCGCCGCCGTTGTTGACGCGCGGGTTTTCCACGCCACCGGTAATCACCGGCAACTGCTGGACCACGTCGCCCAGCGTCAGCTTGCCGGTCTGCGCGATCTGCTGCGCGGTAACGGCCACCACGGGGTTGGAGGTTTCCAAGTCCACGCGACGAATGTGCGAACCCGTGACCACGATGGTCTGCAGGGTTTGCGGTTGTTTCTGGTCGTTCTGCGAAGGAGCCGCGTTCTGCGCGAAAGCAGTACCCGCGACACCCACGGCAGCGACGGCGCCCAGCGAAAGAGCCGTTTGCACGGCCTTTGACAGCTCACTGCGGTCGAGTCTCATTGCACTCTCCAAACGTCTGTTGATTGTTGAATCAGTTTCGGGAAGGACCCCGTCAAACGCGCCGACGAGGCCTCATTGGAACCCTCGGCAGGTCGCATCCTAACAACTTTGTAACCAGTTTGGAATCCCCACGTCACGCGGCGATTCGTGGCTTGCGCCCTGGCCTCGGCATCCAGACGCGCGGGATTCTGCCCACCGGATATGGAATTCCACCCTCCTCGGTCCATCGGCAACCCCGGTCAGAAAGGTGTCGATGCACCGATCCTACCGTATTTCGTAAAAACAGTGTTAATGGATTTCGGCTTGGTCAGTCGTCATTCAGACGCCTCGGGCACCACATCAAAGGCTATCGTCAGTCGGCTATCTGCTTCACTCCCCGCAAACGGAACCGTCCCGTGCCACATGTAGGAGGGGAACAACGCCAGCAGTCCCGGCGTCGGTTGCAGGACGTATTCGGGCGCAAGCCGGGGCCGGGTCGGGAAAGCCGGCTCCCCGAACTTCAGCCAGCCTTCGCCCCCCTGCCGGGCCACGGCGAGCGGCAGGTGTAGGTAGCAGGCCGAGGAAATCCAGCCGGCCGGATGGTAGTGGTTGACGTGAAACCCGTGTGGACGCAGGCGCACCGACCACATGCCGGTGATCCGGTACCGCCCCGTGTTGCGCGAGCGCATGGGGTCGCCGCCGGTCCCCAGAGCCCGCATGTAACGCCGGATCGGGCCATCGATGGCTTGGGGAAACGCGCGGATTGCCGGCTCGGTCGACCGCGCCGGCGCCAGCTCGACCTGACTACCTTGGCGCAACGAATTGCCGATCGGGTGCGCCCTCATGGTATGCGCACGTTCCATCGCAGCCTGCAGGTCGGCCAGGTAAGCCGCAAGGTCCGGCCAGCCGTCTGGCAAATCGATGGTCGCCGCCTGCACGAAATGCGTGTAGTCCAGCAACTCGCGGTAACGGTCGTCGCCCAGCATCCTCAATGCATCGGCGCGCATGGCCAGCAGTTGGCCGTCGAACGGATACGATGCCAGCAGCTGCTTGGCGACCGCCAGCGCGCGGCTGGCATCACCCACCGCCAGTGAGGCGTTGCCGAACGCCGTCAGGACCTTCCGATCCCGCGGTGCAACCTGCAACGCACGCTGTGCGTAACCCAGCGCGCGCTCGCCGTCGAAATCCAGTGCGATGGTGGATGCCGCCAGCAGCATGCTGGCGTCATGCGGATCGATAGCCAACCCGGCATCCACTTCGGCCAGTGCCTCGGGGCCGCCGCGCGCGCTCACCAGCAGCCGCGCCTTGATGATCCGCAACGCGGACAACCCGGGCTGCCCCCGCAGGGCCGCGTCCAGCGTCTCGCCGGCGGCAGCAACGTCGCCCGTCCGCATCCAGACCAGCTCGGACAAATTGCCCTGGGCCGTGGCGTGCCCGGGATTGGCGTGCACCACGTCCCGCAACTGTACTTCGGCTTCGGCGTGCCGACCTTGCCCCATCAAGGCGCGCGCCAGCACAAAGGCAGCCTCCGGGGTATGGTTGCCGCCGGCCATGCAGCGTCGTACTTCGGCTTCGGCTGCAACGGACTGTTGGCTGTCGGCGAGTGCCGCCGCCAGACGCATGCGCGCATCCTGGCTGGCCGGATCCAGCCGCACCCACTCCCGAAATGCCGTGGCCGCCGACGCCGATTGCCCGGTGACCATGTGCGCATGGCCAAGCAACATCCAGTACTCGGTGGATGATCGCCCGAGGTGGGGGTCCACGGCTGCAAGCGCCTGCAACGCATCCGTTGTATCGCCCTGCGCCAGCAGGGTGCGCGCCAGCGCGCAACCAATCGCCAGGTTGCCCGGAATTCGCCGCGCAGCCTCCTGCAACGCACGCAGCGCTTCTGACTGCTGACCAAGCGCGTTGCTGGCCCGGCTCAACAGGAGCCAGGCCTCGGCGTCGTTTTCACGCAATCGCAAGCAGGCGCGTAGTTCTTTTTGGGCGCGCACGAATTCGCCCGTCTGGCACAGGGACAGCGCAAGCAAGCGGTGGGCGTCGACACAATCAGGCTGGGTGTGGACCAGTGCCGCCAGCGATTCCCGCGCGCGCGCATGCTGGCCAGCATTGATCCATGCGGTAGCGGTACGCAGCGCGTCGCGCACTTGGGTGGGCGAGTCCGAAGTCATGCGCCAAGGGTGCCCGCGCGCGGGGCCGCGGACAATAGCTGCAAACGGAAAAGCCGATGGACGCGAACCCGTCGCGCGTCACAGATCCTGATGATATTGCACGTACGGCACGCGGCCCTGGTCGGGCGCACCGAAGCCGGGACCGAACAGCAGCGGCGCACGCCCCGAACTCCACACGTTCTGGGCGCCGAAGTTCAGTTCACCACGCCACGGCAGGCGCACGCTGACGCCCAGATCCACGCTGCTCCAGCGCTGGCTGGCACCCAGCGGGGCCATGCCGGGCACGTCGGGCTCCAGCATGTGGCCGACGATGGCACCACGGACAGCGCCGTGGCGGATGCCAAGGCTGAGGGTGGTCTGGTCAAGCGCGTCGTCGGGATTCAAGCCGGAACCCGGCAGGAATTTGACCCGGCCCACGCTGGCGCCCACGTTCACGCTGGTATTGGGTGCCAAGCTGACCTGGCCACGTGCGTTGAGGCTGGTCGCGGTGCTGTTGCGGAACCACAGCGGCGCGGCCACGTCGGCCCCGCCTTCCGCCGGCAGCACGCGCGGCAACAGCGCCTGCCGCGAGCGGACCGCCAAACCGCCGGCCTCGCTCTGGGCCTGGCCAATCGAAAGATCTAGCTTGACCCCATATCCCGCGTAACCCGCACCAACCTCGCTGCGCTGCACGCCATCCGCCGGCACGACGCCGAGGCATCCGGACGTGCCCGGCGCACAGGCCGGCACTTCGAGCGACCAGCGGGTTTCATTGACGTTGGCGTGCGCCGTGATGCCGGGTTTGGTGGTCAGGTGGACACCCGCACCCGTGGTGTAGGTGCGCCCGTTCGCAGGCTCTGCCGCGCCGCCGGGCACGGTCGTGTTCGTGCGGCCCTTGGCCGTCACGGAGACACTGGCGCCGTGACCCTTCCACACGGGTGTGCCAGCAGCGGCCTTGGCCGTGTGCGGGGGCGCCTTGACCGCAGGAATCACCGGCATCGTCGCCACCTGGCCAACCGCGCACAGCGGCAGGGCCAAGCCCAAGCCGATGGAGACAGCGCTGGCAAGCAGGCGACGCATTCTCAAGGGTCCGAATACACGCTTCCGAAGGGTGACGCGCAGCACGGTGACACCGGCCGCCTTTGGAGCCGATTGTACGCCACGCAATTACATTTTGCTAACAATTGATGAACCGAAGGGTGCAACAACCACAAACGCCTGCGCAGCCCGGCCACGCCATTCAATGCCGTTACGCGGGGTGCCGGCCTTGGGGCAACGGGTTACACTTCCACCCAGCACGGGGGCTTGGACCACACATGGCAGGCGACGTTCACCATCTGGCCGCACCCGCCAGCAAGCCGCCCACCACAGCGATCCTGTGCCACGCGATCAACCAGTTGTGGGCGGCTACGGATCTCGACGGCGTGATTGTGGCCGCCGAGAGCCTGCTGGCCAAACTGGCGCCGGACGCACAGCTTCGACG
>JAICHS010000025.1 GCA_025924775.1 Rhodanobacteraceae bacterium | reverse complement strand
CGGGCACTGCAGATGCTGGATCCGTCGGTGACCGTGCGCGGTCACTGACCCGGAGCGCGTTCGCTGGCGATCCGTGCGGCCGGGCAACGCTTTGGTCGTTTCGACGCGTCGATCCAAGCTGCCGCGCGGCCTGCGGCAGGCGTGACCACATTCGGCTAACGGGCGCGGAAAAGCGGTGGCGCAGCGGTGGGTGTGCAGCCACTGTGGGGCGCCGCGTGCCGCGGGGCACCGTCCACCGCCGGAACTGCGGCGATATTGACTCCCGCGCCGCGCCTGTCTAGCTTGCAGGGATGCGCAAGCGCCGCGAGAAAACGGAAACGATATCGTCGCCCGGGCCGGGCCGCCGCCCGATCGGCACGGCCGGCATCGACGCGCTTGCGGCGGAGTTGGCGGCGTACCTTCCGCCCGAGCAGGTCGAACGCGTGCGCGGTGCCTATGCGGTGGGCGCGCACGCGCACGCCAGCCAGCGCCGACGCAGCGGCGAACCCTACATCACGCACCCGGTGGCGGTGGCGACGATCCTTGCCGGCTTGCGGCTGGACGCCGAAACCATCATCGCGGCCATGCTGCACGACACGCTGGAGGACACCGCGATCACGCGCGCGCAGCTGGAGGCGAGCTTCGGCGCGACCGTGACCGAGCTGGTCGATGGGGTCACCAAGCTCGAGCGCGTGGACTTCGCCAGCCGGCCCGAGGCCGACGCGGAGAGTTTTCGCAAGATGCTGCTGGCGATGGCGCGCGACCTGCGTGTGATCCTGATCAAGCTGGCGGACCGCCTGCACAACATGCGCACGCTGTCGGCGATGCCGCCGGACGCGCGCCGCCGCATCGCGCGCGAGACGCTGGACATCTACGCGCCGATCGCCGCGCGCCTGGGCATGAATGCGATCCGCGCGGAGCTGCAGGACCTGGGATTCCGCAGCCTGTATCCCGATCGCTACAAGATCATCGCCTCGCGCATCCAGCGCACCCTCGGCAACCGCCGCGAATCGATGGAGAAGATCGAGCGAGCGCTGGCCGAGCGGCTGCAGGCCGACGGCATTCCGGTGCGCATCATCAGCCGGGTCAAGGCGCCTTACAGCATCTGGTCGAAGATGAAGGGCGAACACAAGACCTTCGACCAGTTGATGGATGTATACGGCTTCCGCCTGGTGACCGACAGCGTGGCGCACTGTTACCAGGCACTGGGTTCGGCGCATTCGCTGTTCAAGCCGGTGGAAGGGCGCTTCAAAGATTTCATCGCGATTCCGAAGGCCAACGGCTACCAGTCGCTGCACACGGTGCTGTTCGGGCCGTTTGCGGCGCCGATCGAAATCCAGATTCGCACCGGCGAGATGGACACCGTCGCAGAGCGCGGCGTCGCGGCGCACTGGTCGTACAAGCAGGATGGCGTGCCTTTCAACAGCGCGCAGTCGCGTGCACGCGCGTGGGTCACCGGGCTGGCCGACTCGCAGGCGGCGACGCCGTCATCGCTGGAGTTCATTGAAAACGTCAAGGTGGACCTGTTCCCGGACGAGGTTTACCTGTTCACGCCCGCGGGCGACATCCAGGCGCTGCCCAAGAACGCGACCGCGCTGGACCTGGCGTTCGCGGTGCACACCGACGTCGGCATGCACGCGGTGGCATCGCGCGTGGATGGCAAGCTCGCATCACTGCGTTCGCAGCCGGTGTCGGGCCAGACGGTGGAAGTGATCACCGCACCGTCGGCCGCGCCCAATCCGCAATGGCTGGATTTCGCGGTGACCGGCAAGGCGCGTGCGGCGATTCGCCAGTACCTGAAACACCTGCAGCATGAGGACGCCATCGACTTCGGGCACCGGATGCTGGAAAGCGCGCTCGATGCCGGCGGGTCCAGCCTGGACGCGATTCCACCCGAGGCGCTCGACCGGTTCATGGCCGAAAACAACCTGCGCCGGCTGGAGGACCTGCTTTCCGACATTGCCCTGGGCAACCGCATGCCCGACCAGGTGGCGGGCAAGCTGATCGCACTGGGCGGCTCGGTGATCGGCTCGGCGCAGCATCGCATGGAAAAAATCCGCATCAGCGGCGCCGAGCGCGGCATCCTCAGTTTCGGCAATTGCTGCCATCCCGTGCCCGGTGACGACATCGTCGGTTACCTGTCGCCCGGCAAGGGCATCGTGGTGCACCGCGTCGAATGCCCGAATGTCGCGGAACTGTTCAAGTTGCCCGAACGTCGCGTCGAGATCGGCTGGGACAGCGAAGTGCAGGGTGACTACCGCGTCGAGCTGCGGGTCGAGGTGGTCAACCGGCCGGGCGTGCTGGCGACGGTGTCGGCCGCGATCGCGGATGCCAACTCCAACATCGACGACGTGAAATACATCGAGCGGGGGATCCAGGCGGCCACCCTGATCTTTGCGATTGAAGTGAAGCACCGCAAGCACCTGGCCGACGTCATGCGGCGCATCCGCAATACGAAGGTGGTGAACGGGGTGTATCGCTATCCACTGTGAGTGCGATCGCCCCTGATCGCTGCGTTGCCTGGCATGTGGGCAAATGCCGCGACCTGGCGCAGGTGGGGATCAGAACGGCCTGCCATGGCCTGACCTTCCGCGACAGCCGCTTCGATCCATTGGATTGACGAGCACCCGTTGCCGCGGTTCCGCATCCGTTCGCGACGGTTCTTCAAGGGCCATTTTCTCGGGCCGGTTCACGTAAGCTGATATTCTGAGCGTTGCATTTTTGCCAGCTGCGAGACTTGCCATGCCCCGTACCCCCATCCAATCCGATTCCGCACCCAAGGCCATCGGCCCGTATTCGCAGGCCGTGCGCACGGGCGATACGTTGTACCTGTCCGGGCAGATCCCGCTGGATCCCGCAACCGGCGAGCTGGTCGCCGGCGACATCGCGGTGCAGGCCACCCGGGTGTTCGACAACCTCAAGGCGGTGCTGGCGGCGGGCGGAGCCACGTTCGACGACGTGGTGCGGGTGGCCATCTACATGACCGACCTGTCCAACTTCGGCGCGGTCAATGAGGTGATGGAAAAATATTTCAATGCACCGTATCCCGCGCGCTCCACCATCGGCGTCGCGGCGCTGCCCAAGAATGTTGCGGTCGAGGTGGACGTGATCGCGGTGAAGGCGCGTTGAGCGCGACCACCGCGCGCGACGCTGGCACGCATGGCGGCACCTGCTGACGCAAAATCGATAGCTGCGACGGATCCCGGGCTCGCGCCGGCCGCGACCCTGCCCGGCGTTGGCCCGGCGCTGGCGGAAACGCTGCGCAAGCTCGGGATCGAGCGGGTGCAGGACCTGTGGTTCCATTTGCCGCTGCGTTACGAGGACCGTACGCGGATCACGCCGATCCGCGATCTGGTCGCCGGTGAATCGGCGCAGGTCGAGGGCGTGGTCGAGGCGGTGGAGACGGGGTTCCGTTATCGGCCGCAGCTGCGCGTGGCGATCACGGACGCGTCGCGCGAAACACTGGTGCTGCGGTTTTTCCATTTTCGCCGCCAGCAGGCGCAGCAATTCGCGCCCGGCTTGCGGCTGCGTTGTTACGGCGCCGTGCGGCACGGCCAGCACGGTCTGGAAATGGTGCATCCGCAGTACCGCGCCCTGCGCGGCGAGGTACCGGTCGAAGCCACCCTGACGCCGATTTATCCGGTGACGGAAGGCCTGGGCCAGCAACGCCTGCGTGGCGTGATCGACAAGGCCCTGGCGCGCCTGCCCGGTGAGGCGGCGCTGGAGCTGGTACCGCGCGAATTGATCGAACCGCTGGGCCTGATGCCGCTGCGCGACGCCTTGCTTGGCGTGCATCGCCCGCCGCCTGACGCTGACGTGGCGGCCCTGCTGGCGGGGCGGCATCCGGCCCAGCAGCGGCTGGCGTTCGAGGAATTGCTGGCCCACCACATCAGCCTGAAGCGGTTGCGCGCAAGCATGCGCCGGCATCGGGCCCCG
The DNA here is from genome assembly GCA_025924775.1 of Rhodanobacteraceae bacterium. Classification (GTDB taxonomy): domain Bacteria; phylum Pseudomonadota; class Gammaproteobacteria; order Xanthomonadales; family Rhodanobacteraceae; genus 66-474. The sequence goes on along the minus strand of JAICHS010000025.1, from coordinate 12,677 downwards.
GCGTTGCCCGGCGACGCCGGGTTGCGCCAGCGCTTCCTGGATGCGTTGCCGTTCACCCTCACGCGGGCACAGGCACGGGTGGCGCGCGAGGCCGCGAAGGACCTCGCCAAACGCGTACCCATGCTGCGGCTGGTGCAGGGCGACGTGGGCTCCGGCAAAACCGTGGTCGCCGCGCTGGCGGCCCTGCACGCGATCGCCAATGGTCGCCAGACCGCGCTGATGGCGCCGACCGAACTGCTGGCCGAGCAGCACCTGCACAGCTTCCGCACGTGGTTCGAGCCGCTGGGCGTTGAAGTCGTGTGGCTGGCCGGCAAGGTCACGGGGCGTGCGCGCGCAGCGGCCCTGGCGAAACTGGCCGCGGGCGCGCCGGTCGCGATCGGCACCCACGCGTTGATGCAGGACGGCGTCGAGTTCCAGCGGCTGGGCCTGACCATCGTGGACGAGCAGCACCGCTTCGGCGTGCAGCAGCGCATGGACCTGCGCGACAAGGGTGCGGGCAGCGGTGAAGTGCCGCACCAGCTGGTGCTGACCGCGACGCCGATTCCCCGCACGCTGGCGATGAGCGCCTACGCCGACCTTGACGTGTCCACGCTGGATGAATTGCCGCCGGGGCGCACGCCGGTGCGCACCGTGGCGATCGCCAACACCCGGCGCGGGGAAGTGACCGAACGCATCCGGGTGGCGTGTGCGGAAGGGCGCCAGGCATATTGGGTATGCACCCTCATCGAAGACAGCGACCTGTTGCAGGCGCAAGCGGCGGAAGTTGCCTACGCGCAGTTGTGCACGGCGCTGCCGGGGCTCGCCATCGGGCTGGTGCATGGGCGGATGAAGGCCAGGGACAAGCAGGCGGCGATGGAGGCCTTCAAGCAGGGCCGCACCGCCTTGCTGGTGGCCACCACGGTGATCGAGGTGGGTGTGGACGTGCCCAACGCCAGCCTGATGGTGATCGAGAACGCCGAGCGCCTCGGGCTTGCGCAGCTGCACCAGTTGCGCGGGCGGGTGGGGCGCGGCAGCGTGGCCTCGACCTGCGTGCTGCTGTACCAGTCGCCGCTCTCGGGGTTGGCCAGGCAGCGCCTGGAAACCCTGCGCCAGACCAACGATGGCTTCGTGATTGCCGAGCAGGACCTGCGCCTGCGCGGGCCGGGCGAATTGCTGGGTACGCGCCAGACCGGTGAGATGGGCTTCCGGGTGGCCGACATCGTGCGCGATGCCGCCCTGATGCCCGCAGTGCAGCGGGTCGGCACGGCCCTGCTGCGCCAGCAACCGGTGCTGGCGCGGCGCTTGACCGAGCGCTGGATCGGCGCCGCGGCGCGGTTTGCCCAGGCCTGACGATCACTTGCCCGGACCGCCCGTCTCACGTTACAATCGCCGCCTTGCCCGCAGCATTTGAACCCAGGCGAACCCCCATGAAAGCCAATACCCACCCCGATTACCACCCGGTGGTCTTCCAGGACGCGGCAGCCGATTTCGCGTTCCTGACACGTTCGACGATGTCCAGCGAAGAAACCATCAAGTGGGAAGACGGCAACGAATACCCCGTGGTCAAGGTCGACATTTCCTCGGCCTCGCACCCGTTCTACACCGGCAAGCAGAAGGTGATGGATTCGGGTGGCCGCATCGACAAGTTCAAGAAGCGCTACGCCTCCGGCAAGAAGTAACGACAGCGCCTGTCCCGGACCTGGTCCGCGGATGTCGCCATTCCGGATAGCGCATGGCTGTGCGCTGATCCGGGGTCCAGCCAGACGAAAATCCGACGCCTTCCGTGCGCAAGCCCGGAAGGCGTTTTCGTTGTGCGGGCAGGGCGGTGCCACCTGCGTACGCAGCCGTATCGTGCGATAATCGAACAGCTAAATCGAACGACAACGCACAAGTCGCAAAGTCTTGAAGGAGTTCCTCGTGTCCAGCAACAACATCACCCTGACCGCCGCCGAAAAATCCGTTTCCCTGCCATTGGTGGAAGGCAGCCAGGGGCCAAGCTGCGTCGACATCTCCACGCTGTACCGCGAGACCGGCCACTTCACTTTCGACCCGGGCTTTGCCGCCACTGCGGCCTGCAAAAGCGCGATCACCTTCATCGATGGCGAAAAGGGCGTGTTGTTGTACCGCGGCTACCCGATCGAGCAGCTGGCGGAGAAGTCACGCTTCCTGGAAGTGGCCTACTTGTTGCTGGAAGGCGAACTGCCGACCCCGGCCCAGATGCACGCGTTCGAGGACCAGGTGACGCATCACACGATGATGCACGAATCGTTGAAGCACTTCCTGCACGGCTTCCACTACGACGCGCACCCGATGGCGATGCTGGCGGCGTCGGTGGCGTCGCTGTCGGCGTTCTACCACGACGCGGCGAACCCGGAGGACCCGGCGCAGCGCAAGCTGGCGGCGATCCGCCTGATCGCGAAGATGCCGACGCTGGCGGCCGCGGCCTATCGTTATTCGATCGGCTGGCCGATGCGCTATCCACGCAACAACCTCGAGTATGTCGACCGCTTCGTGCACATGATGTTCGAGGTGCCGAGCGAGCCGCTTGACCCCAACCCGGTCGTGGCCAGGGCGCTCGACCTGCTGTTCATCTTGCACGCCGACCACGAACAGAACGCCAGCACGTCGACCGTGCGCCTGGTCGGTTCGACCGGCGCCAACCTGTACGCATCGGTGGCCGCGGGCATCACCGCGCTGTGGGGTCCGGCACACGGCGGCGCCAACGAGGCCGTGCTGAAGATGCTGGCCGAAATCGGCGACGCGAAGAACGTGGACAAGGCGGTCGCGCGCGCCAAGGACAAGAATTCCGGATTCCGGCTGATGGGCTTCGGCCATCGCGTGTACAAGAACTTCGATCCGCGCGCCAAGATCATCCGTGCGACCTGCCACGAAGTACTGGACAAGCTGGGCGTCGACGACCCGATGCTGGACGTCGCACTGAAGCTGGAAGAGGCCGCGCTCAAGGACGATTACTTCATCGAGCACAAGCTGTACCCGAACGTCGATTTCTATTCCGGCATCATCTACAAGGCGCTGAAGATTCCGACCAACATGTTCACCGTGATGTTCGCGATCGCGCGCACCGCGGGTTGGGTCGCGCAGTGGATTGAACAGCACGAGATGCCCGGCGGCCGCATCGGTCGTCCGCGCCAGGTGTACGTGGGCTCCAAGCCGCGTGACTACAGGGTGATCGACAAGCGGTAAAGAGGGCGTCGAGCCATCCGCTGCACGGACTGCAAAGTGCGCCTGTGGCGCTGCAAGTGGCAAGTCGCAGACCGCGTGCGGCTGCCCTGCCTCTACGTGTTGCAGGCGGCGTAGCCGCCGACTTCACCCTTTGGTTTCTTGCCCTTCACTGGTTTCGGCCAGCAACGCATCGAGCGCTGCCAGCGACGCCCGCTGCTGCGGGCGTTCGTCGATGCGGTTCAGGGGCGCTTGGCGCAGTGCGTCGAGCGGAAACACGGTGACGTCGATGGCCACGCCGCCGGCGTCGAACAGCAGTACCGGGAATTCCGCGCTGCGCGCGCGATCCAGCCGCAGCGTGCGGGCACGCGTTTCGAAGGCAACGCCGTGGTCGCGCAGGAAGCCGGTGACGCGTTCCGGCGAGTCGTCGAACACGTGCAGGTTCACGGGTGAGTGGGTGTCGGCGGTACCTTCCAGCACCGGCCCTACCAACCGTGGCTCGAAGGCTTGCAGGAAGCGCATCGCGTCGCGCGCGGCCAGGCGGCGGGCCTGCAAGGCGTGGGCCTGTTCTTCGGCACGAAACAGGCGCTGGTGTTCGCGCAGCGCCTCCTCGATTTCCGCGTTGCGCGGCAGGTAACCATCTTCGCTGACGCCGACATGGCGCGCGGCCTTGCGCTTGGCCAGCTGGTAATCGCGGATGCCGTGCTCGCTGATCAGGCGGGCGGCTTCCAGCGCGATGCGGCGGCGCAACTGGTGGGCGCGGCCTTCGGCATGAATGTGGTGGTACCCGGCGAGCTTGTGCATGGCGAAACCACCCCGAAGCCGCGTTGGGGTGAGTGTCGCAAATGCGCGCGAAAAGAGCAAAGGCGGGAACGGGGAACCGGGAACCGGGGGAAAAGCAGCCCGCTCCTTGGAATGCCGTTCCCCGTTCCCGCTTCTCAGAAAATGTCGTACGCGGGCGCCTGGTTCTGTTGCTGCTTGGCTTGTTCGCGCAGGCGGTCCAGATCCTCGACCTTGAACATCTCGCTGGTGGTGTTGGTGTCGCCCGGAGGCGCCGGCAACCCGGTGGTGCGGTCGATGGTCGCGGTGACGATGCCGGGCGGCATCGGCAGCGTGGCCGCGGGCTTGCCTGCCAGCGCGGGGCCCATGAACGCCATCCAGATCGGCAACGCGGTCTGCGCGCCGAATTCCTTGTGGCCGAGCGATTTGAAGTCGTCGAAGCCGACCCAGACGGTGGTGACGAGGTCGCTGTTGAAGCCGCAGAACCAGCCGTCGTGGTAATCGTTGGAGGTGCCGGTCTTGCCGGACAGATCCGTGCGACCGAGTTTGCGCGCAGCCGCCGCACCGGTGCCGTCATGGCCGTAGATGACGCTCTGCATCATCGACGTCATCAGGTAATCGCTGCGCGGGTCGATGACGCGGGGCGCAAGCAGCGGGCCGGCCGGCGCGCCGGACGCCGGGGCGCTGGCGGTATTGCCGAGTGCGCCCGGATCGCCCGCGGCCGCATCCGGTTGCGCCGGTGCCGCGGTGGTCTTGCCTTCGTCCAGCAGGCGTGCCTCGCAGTTGCGGCAGGCCTCAAGCGGGTTGGCCTTGTAGACGGCCTTGCCGTCGCGGTTGTCGATCTCGGCGATGTAGTACGGCGTCACCAGGAAGCCACCGTTGGCGAACACCGCGTAGGCGCGGGCCATGGCCATGGGTGAAACCGACGCGGTGCCGAGTGCCATCGAGAGGTTGGGCGGAATGGCATCCAGCGGAAAACCGAAGCGCGTCACGTAGTCGCGCACGTAACGCACGCCGACCGCGTCCAGCAGCCGCACCGCGACCAGGTTGACCGATTGCGCCAGCGCATCGCGCAGGCGCATCGGGCCGCGGAACTTGCTGTCGTCATTCTGCGGCGTCCACAGGCCGCCGGGCTTGGACGGATCGGGCAGCGCGATGGGCGCGTCGTTGATGATCGAGGCTGGCGTGTAGCCGCGACTGAACGCGGCCGAATAGATGAAAGGCTTGAAGCTGGAGCCTGGCTGCCGCGCCGTCTGCACCGCGCGGTTGAACTTGCTCAGCTGGAAGTTGAAACCGCCGACCAGCGCCTTGACCGCGCCATCGTCGGGCGACAGCACCACCATCGCCGCCTGCGCGGCGGGCACTTGTTCCAGTTCCCAGTGCTTCGGAGGATCGACCGCCGCGACCTCGGCGGCCTTGCCCGCTTCGGCCTTGGCCGGCGGCGTCGGCTCCCGGACTTCGCGCACGCGGATGATGTCGCCGGGCCGCAGGATCGAAGCCACACCCTTGCCGCCGATGTCGGCCTTGCGCGCATAGCCGAGCGCCCATTTCATGTCGGCGAGCGGCAGCTTGATCGTCTGGCCGGTCTGGACGTAAGCCTCGGCCGCGTCCGCGTGGACGGCGGTCACGAGCGCAGGCCACAGCCCGCTGACGTCATTGTAATCCGACAGTGCCTGCTGCAGCGCCGTGGGCGTCGCGGGTTCGGGCAGCGCGACGTGCGCTTCAGGCCCGCGGTAGCCGTGGCGATGATCGTAGTCTTCCAGGCGGCTGCGCAGCGCGTGATTGGCCAGCGCCTGCAGGTGGCCGTCCAACGTGGTGCGGATCACGTAGCCGTCGGTCAGCGCCTGGTTGCCGAGTTTCTGCAATGCCTGCTGGCGCACCATCTCGGCCAGATACGGCGCGTCGACCTGCACCGGCGGTTCGTGCGGCGCGGCGTCGTCGGGTGCCGCGATGGCCTGCTCGTATTGCGCGCGGTCGATGAACCGGTGCGACAGCATCTGGCCCAGTACCCAGTTGCGGCGCGCGATCAGGCGATCCTTGTGGTCGATGGGGTTGACCGCCGACGGCAACTGGAACGATGACGCGATCGCAGCGCATTCGGCCACCGTGAGCTGGTCGAGCTGCTTGCCGTAGTAGTACTGCGCGGCCGCGGCCACGCCGTAGGTGCGGTGGCCCAGGAACATCTTGTTGATGTACAGCTGCAGGATCTGGTCCTTGCTCAGCTCGCGCTCGATCCGGAACGAGGTGAGGATCTCGATGATCTTGCGGGTATAGGTTTTCTGCGGGCTCAGGAAGAAGTTGCGCGCGACCTGCTGGGTAATGGTCGAGCCGCCCTGGACTTTCTCGCCGTGGTGCAGCGCGACTTCCATCGCGGCCCGGAATGTCGAGACGAAGTCGATGCCGGAGTGGTGGTAGAAGTCCGCATCCTCGGCCGCCAGCACCGCGTGCTTGAGGTTGTCGGGCACGTTCTCGATCTGCACCGGTCTGCGGCGCATCTCGCCGTACTCCGCGATCAACTGGCCGTCGGCGGACAGGATGCGCAGCGGCACCTGCATTTGCACATCCTTCAACGACGCGACGGAAGGCACGCGCGGCGCCAGCAGCCACCACGCGATGCCGCCGGCGACCGCACCGAGCACCACCAGACACAACATGCCGATCGCGGCGATCAGCGTCAGGCGTTTCAGAATTCTCATGCGGTTTCCGGAAAGCGGGCGTCAGCGTGGTGAAGGGTAGCGGACGCACCAGCCGACGGGGCGCTGCCCGCCACCTGGTCGGGGTGTGTGGAAGGCGCAGTGCGGGCCGCAGCTTGCGCGTGGTACCGAAATTATAAAGGCATGCTCCATGCAGGCGCCTCCCGGACCTGGCCGGGCACTGGATCGCCGCGTGCGGCGGCGCAGCGCTCCGTCAGGTGGACGAACCCCCGCCGACCGCCTCGGGTTTCTCGGCAATCTGTGACGCACTTCGAGCAAAATATCGCACCAAACAACCATGATTTAATGCCGAAAGTACATGGGCATCAAAAACTTGCATACGCTTTGCAAGGTTATTGATATTTCGTTAACTTTCGTATCTAATGCGGTCGCGCGTGTTGCTTGGGCATGCGGGCACGGGGAAGGGGAATTCCAGTGGGATTACTGACAACCAACGCTGCGCCGCTGATCGGCGTCGACATCAGCTCGACCGCGATCAAGCTGTTGCAGTTGAGCCAGACTGGCTCGCGTTTCCGCGTTGAACACTACGCGGTCGAACCGCTGCCACCCAATGCCGTGGTCGAGAAGAACATCGTCGAGGTCGAAGCCGTCGGCGACGCGATCCGGCGCGCGATGCAGCGCTCCGGCGCGCGCACCAAATACGCCGCGGCCGCGGTCGCGGGTTCGGCGGTGATCACCAAGGTGATCCCGATGGCCGCCGACCTGTCCGAGGATGACCTCGAAGGCCAGGTGCAAGTAGAGGCCAACCAGTACATCCCGTATCCGATCGAGGAAGTCAGTCTCGACTTCGAGCCGATCGGGCCGGTGAAAGACAACCCCGAGATGCAGCAGATCCTGCTGGCGGCGTCACGCACGGAAAACGTGGACATGCGGGTCGCGGCGCTGGATCTTGGCGGACTCACAGCCAGGGTGATCGACGTCGAGGTGTTCGCGATGGAGAACGCCTTCCGCCTGATCGCCGACCAGTTGTCGGTGCCGCGCGATGCGCTGGTGGCGCTGGTCGACATCGGTGCCACCATGATCACGCTGTCGGTGCTGAAGAACCAGCGCACCATCTATTCACGCGAGCAGGTGTTTGGCGGCAAGCAGCTCACCGATGAGGTGATGCGCCGCTACGGCATGTCCTACGAGGAAGCCGGCCTCGCCAAGCGCCAGGGCGGCCTGCCCGAATCCTACGAAATCGAGGTGCTGGAACCTTTCAAGGAAGCCATGGTGCAGCAGGTCAGTCGCCTGTTGCAGTTCTTCTTCGCGGGCAGCGAGTTCGGCAAGGTCGACCAGGTCGTGCTGGCCGGCGGCTGTGCTTCGATCCCGGGCGTCGCCGACATGGTGGTCGAGCAACTGGGCGTGCCGTGCGTGGTGGCCAATCCACTCGCCAGCATGTCGTTGTCGCCGCGGCTGCAGGCACAGACGCTGGCGCAGGATGCGCCCGCGCTGATGATCGCCGCCGGGCTGGCCCTGAGGAGCTTTGACTGATGGCCAAAATCAACCTCCTCCCGTGGCGCGCGGAACGCCGCGAGCGCCGCAAGCGCGAGTTCTTCACCCACCTTGGCCTGGCGGCGGTGGCTGCCATCGTGCTGGTGCTGTTGTGGGGTTTCTGGATGAGCCTGCGCATCAGCAACCAGAACGAGCGCAACGATTACTTGAAGGGCCAGATCGCCCAGCTGGATTCCAAGATCACCGAAATCCAGAACCTGCAGAAGGTCAAGGATCACCTGCTGGCGCGCAAGCGCATTGTCGAGAAGCTGCAGTCCAGCCGCTCGCAGATGGTGCACCTGTTCGACCAGATCGTTGAAACCATTCCCGCGGGCGCGCGCCTGACCGGCTTGAAGGAAGTCGAGAGCGGCGATGCCGAAACCCTGACCCTGGATGGCGTGGCGCAGTCCAACGCTACGGTTGCCGAGTACATGCGCAACATCGAGGCCTCGCCCTGGATGGGGCCGGCGACGCTGGTCAAGACCGAGAACGTCCACGGCGGCTCCAACACGCCGTACGAATTCGAGCTGGTGGTGAAGCTGGGCACGCCGAAGACGGATGAAAACGGCGCCACGCCGGCATCCGGCGCAAGCGTAGCCGACCCGGCGACGGCGGGTTCCGCGGCTGCCGCGCTGCCCGCAGCGGCCGCAACCGTTATCGCCACCGCGAAGGCGACGTCCGCCGCCGCGGTACCGGCGCCAGCACCCGCGGTGTCCGTACCGGTCGCCTCGGGCTCCGGTTCCGCGGCGCCGTCCACGCCGAAAGCGTCGGTGCCCGCAGCGCTGCCTGCGCCCGCCGCGTCCACCAGCAAAGGGGGCCGGCCATGAAATTCTTCGATGACCTGCGCAATCTCGACCGCAACAACATTGGCGGCTGGCCCACGTCGGTCAAGGGCTTCTTCGTCGCCATCGTGATCATCGTGATCGTGTTCCTGGGCTGGTACTTCTACATCAGCGGCCAGCAAGACACGCTCACCTCCGGCCAGCAGCAGGAAGCCAAGCTGAAGACGGACTTCGAGGCCAAGCAGGCCAAGGTGGTCAACCTCGACGCCCTGAAAGCGCAGCTGGCGCAGATGAACGAGATGCTGAGCCAGATGCTGCGCGAGTTGCCCAGCAAGACCGAAATGCCGGCGCTGCTGGTCAACATCTCGCAGACCGCGCAGGCGGCCGGCATCGAAACCGACCTGTTCCAGCCCAAGCCCGAGATTCCGGAAGAGTTCTACGCGGTCCAGCCGATCGCGCTGAAGATGCAGGGCACCTACCACCAGTTCGGCACCTTCATCAGCGGGGTCGCGTCGCTGCCGCGCGTGGTGATCCTGACCATGCACGACGTGTCGCTGACCGCGGCCAAGTCGGGTGGCGGCAAGGACGCGCCACCGGCGGGCGGCCAGCTGATGCTGGAAGGCACGGTGCAGACCTACCGCTACCTCGGCGACGAGGAGGCCAAGGGCAAGGATGCCAAGGCGCCGGCCAACAAGGGAGGGAAGTGACATGCGACCCACCCGCATTGCCATTGCGCTGGCCACGCTTGCCATGACCCTGGGTCTCGCCGCGTGCAGCGGCCAGGGCGACCTGCACGACTGGGTTGCCCAGGTGAAGGCGCGCAAGGGCGCACCGCTGCCCGCGCTGCCCGTGGTCAAGACTTTCGAGACTTTCATCTACCAGGACCAGGACAAGCGCGATCCCTTCGAGCCCGCGCCGCCGCAGGCCAACGACCAGAATCAGGTGGGCCCGCATCCCGACCAGAACCGTCCGCGCGGACCGCTCGAGGCGTTCCCGCTGGACAGCCTGAAGATGGTCGGCACGATCGGTGCAAAGAGTGGGATCGAGGCCTTGGTCAGGGATCCGCAGGGCGTGATTCATCAGGTTCACGTGGGCGATTACATGGGCCAGAACTACGGCCACGTCAGCCAAGTCACCACCGGTGAAATCGATCTGGTGGAAATGGTGCCGAACGGTTCGGGCGGCTGGATGGAACGCGACGCAAGCGTCGCTCTGGGCGAAAAATGACGATTCATCGGGGGTTACGTTCATGATGATCAAACCTGCTCACTTCCTGGGCCGCGGCCGACTGGCGCTGCTGCTGGCGTTGCCGATAGCGATGGTATGCATGCTGCTGGCAGGTCCGGCACTGGCCGCCAACACGCTGCAGAGCGTCAGCGCGTCGCCGCTGCCCGGTGGCAAGACGCAGCTGACCCTCACCTTCTCGGGCCAGGCCGTGGCGCCGCAGGCGTTCAGCACCAACACCCCGCCGCGCATCGCGATGGATTTTGCCGATACCCGCAATGGCCTGGCACAGCGGTCCTACAACCTCGGGCAGGGCGCTGCCGAGTCCGTGAGCGCGGTCGCAGCCAACGGCCGTACCCGCGTCGTGGTCAACCTCAGCCAGCCCGCGCCGTACGTAACCCGCGTGCAGGGCAACCAGCTGCTGGTGACCATCGGTGACGGCATGCAGAACGCGACGGCCGCGGCTGATCCCGCGCCTGCACAGAACCCGGCGCTGGCGCCGGTGGCCCCGCCGCCGCAGTCCGAGCGTTCACTCGCGGTGGCGACGGCCAACCCCGACAAGTCGGTCGCGATGGCAAGCAACAACGTCATCACCGGTGTCGATTTCCAGCGCGGCGACCACGGCGGCGGCAAGCTGGCGGTCAGCTTCAGCCAGGCGGGCGCGGCTACCAGCATGCACACCAATGGCGACACCACCACCATCGACGTCGCGGGCGCCAATCTCGCGGCGGCGCAGGCGCGGCGGCTGGACGTCACCAGTTACGCGACCCCGGTGCGCAGCGTCAACACGCACGCGGTGCCTGGTGGTGCGCGCATCGAGGTGGATACGCGCGGCGTGGTGCAGACCGCGTCCTACCAGACCGGCAACCAATACGTGGTCGAGTTCTCGCGCCCGGTCTCCAGTGAAACCACCGCGCTGGGCGCGCCCAAGCCGGTCGAATACAAGGGCAGCCGCGTCACCTTCAACTTCCAGGACATCCCGGTGCGCTCGGTGCTGCAGCTGCTGGCCGACGTATCCAACCTCAACATCGTGGCGTCCGACAGCGTGCAGGGCAACGTCACCCTGCGCCTCGTCAACGTGCCGTGGGACCAGGCGCTGGACGTGATCCTGCGGGCCAAGGGCCTGGCCAAGCGCCAGAACGGCAACGTCGTCTGGGTGGCCCCGCAGACCGAGCTTGCCAAATACGAGGAAAACATCGCCGATGCGCGCCAGAAGCAGCTGGATAGCGCGCAGCTGGTCACCGACTACATCCCGATCAACTACGGCAACGCCAAACAGATTGCCGATCTTCTGACCTCAGGTGCCAAGGCCGGCAACGTCGGTGGCGGCGGGGGGGCCTCCAGCAGCAATTCCGAACGCGGCTTCCTGTCGCCGCGCGGCAGCGTGTCGTTCGACGAACGCACCAACACCCTGCTGGTCAACGACACTCCCGAAAAGGTGCAGGAAATCCGCCAGCTGGTGTCGGTGCTCGATCGCCCGGTCAAGCAGGTGCTGATCGAATCGCGGCTGGTGATCGCGACCGACAACTTTACCCGTGAGCTGGGGGCCAAGCTGGGCATTGCCGGATTCCACATCAACCCGAGCGGGCAGGTCCTGTCGACCGGTTCGAGCATCGAGGATGTCACCGGGACCGGAAACAGCGCGCGCACCTGGCAGAATGGCGTGGTCCAGGCCATCGGCACGGGCGGCAATCCGTTCACCGTCGCGCCTCCGACGATCACATCCGGCCTCAACGTCAACCTGCCGGCGAACACTTCCGGCGTCACTGCCAGCAGTATCGCGTTCGGCATCCTTGGCAACGATTACCTGCTGAATCTTGAGTTGAGCGCGGCGCAACAGGAAGGCCGCAGCGAGACCATTTCGCAGCCGAAGGTGGTGACCGCCAACAACCAGGAAGCGTCGATCGTCCAAGGCCAGCAGGTGGGCTACCTGACCTTCCAGAACTCCGGTGCGGGCGGTGGTCAAGGCACGGCGACTGTGCAGTTCAAGAATGCTGCGCTGGAACTCCATGTCACGCCGACGATTACCTCCGACAATCGCGTGTTCATGAAGCTCAAGATTCTCAAGGACGCGGTTTCCGCGCTGGTGCCGAACCCGGGTGGCGGCTTCGTGCCGCAGATCGATCATCGCGAGATCGATACCTCGGTGCTGGTCAAGAACGGGCAGACCGTGGTGCTGGGCGGCGTCTACGAGTTCACCAACGAACATGACGTCACCAAGGTGCCGTTCCTCGGCGACATCCCGATCCTCGGCGCACTGTTCCGCGACAAGGTCAACAAGAACAACAAGGCGGAGTTGCTGGTGTTCATCACACCGCACATCCTGGGTCAGGAAACGACCGTGGAGTGATGCTTCACGCCATCACTGGGTACAAAGACGGCGCGGGCAACCGCGCCGTCTTATTGTCCTGACTGGCGTCGTATGTCGGCAAAATTTGTCGTCATTCCGGGGCGCCTGCGGCTTCATCGCAGGCGAACCCGGAATCGGTTTGGCGAACCAGGCAAACGCAGAACCGACTCCGGATTCCGTCCGCAAACAGCGCGG
>JAICHS010000024.1 GCA_025924775.1 Rhodanobacteraceae bacterium | reverse complement strand
GTGCAGGTGATCACCCACCCCAATCCCGGCCTGCTGGGCGCGGCGGTCGCGGTGCGCGCAACGCCCTGAGCAACCGCGGCTACTGCAGCAACGCCTGCTCGCGCACGCGGTGGATTTCGTCGCGCAGACGCGCGGCTTCCTCGAATTCCAGGTCCTGCGCGTGCCGGTACATCTCGGCTTCGAGCTTCTTGATCAATGCCCCTGCGGCATGCGCGTCCAGTGATGCGTAGTCGGCAGGAGACTCGGCGACGCGCCGGGTGGCACCACCCTGCGCGGCTGATTTGCCGCGGCCGCGCCCACGCCGCCCGTGCTCGGATGGCTCGTCGCGCGCGCCTTCCATCACATCGGCAATCTCGCGCACGATGGTGGTTGGCGTGATGCCATGTTCCAGGTTGTATTCGACCTGCTTGGCGCGACGACGATCGGTTTCGTCGATCGCGGCCTGGATCGACCGGGTGATGCGGTCGGCGTACAGGATGGCCTTGCCGCGCACGTTGCGCGCGCAGCGGCCGATGGTCTGGATCAATGAGCCCGTGGAACGCAGGAAACCCTCCTTGTCGGCGTCCAGGATCGCCACCAGCGACACCTCGGGCATGTCCAGGCCCTCGCGCAGCAGGTTGATGCCGACCAGCACGTCGAACTTGCCGAGGCGCAGGTCGCGGATGATCTCCACGCGCTCGACGGTCTCGATATCCGAGTGCAGGTAGCGCACCCGCACGTCCTGCTCGGCCAGGAACTCCGTGAGGTTCTCGGCCATGCGCTTGGTCAGCGTGGTGATCAGGACGCGGTCGCCCAGCTTCACCCGCTCGCGGATTTCGCCCAGCACGTCGTCGACCTGCGACCGCACCGGGCGCACCTCCACCGCGGGATCGATCAGGCCGGTCGGGCGTACCACCAGTTCCACCACGCTGCCGCGCGACTGGCGCAGCTCGTACGGGCCAGGCGTGGCCGACACGAAGATGGTGCGTGGTTCACGCTGCTCCCATTCCTCGAATTTCAGCGGCCGGTTGTCGAGCGCGCTTGGCAGGCGGAAGCCGAACTCGACCAGCGTCTCCTTGCGCGAACGGTCGCCCTTGTACATCGCGCCCAGCTGCGGAATGGTGACGTGGGATTCGTCCACCACCAGCAGCGCGTCGGATGGCAGGTAATCGAACAACGTGGGCGGCGGCTGGCCCGGCAGGCGCCGCGTGAGGTGCCGCGAATAATTCTCGATGCCCTGGCAGTAGCCGACCTCGTGCATCATCTCCATGTCGTACAGCGTGCGCTGTTCCAGCCGCTGCGCTTCCAGCAACTTGTTGGCGCCGCGCAACACTTCCAGCCGTTGCGCCAGTTCTTCCTTGATGGTGTCGATGGCGTTGAGCACGCTTTCGCGCGTGGAGGCGTAATGCGTGGCCGGATACACCACGCAGCGCGGCAGCTTGCGCAGCGTGTCGCCGGTCAGCGGATCGAACATCGAAATCTTCTCGACCTCACCGTCGAAGATCTCGATGCGCAACGCCTCGGTTTCGTTCTCGGCCGGGAAGATGTCGAGGCTCTCGCCGCGCACGCGGTAGGTGCCGCGGCGCAGTTCCATTTCGTTGCGGGTGTACTGAAGCTCGGTCAGTTGCCGGATCAGTGCACGCGGATCGACGCGATCGCCGATGGAAAGTATCAGGCGCAGGCTCAGGTAATCCTCGGGATCCCCCAAACCATAGATCGCGGAAACCGTGCCCACGATCAGCGCATCGCGCCGTGACAGCAGCGCCTTGGTCGCGGCCAGGCGCATCTGCTCGATGTGATCGTTGATGCTCGAGTCTTTCTCGATGTAGGTATCGGAAGACGGTACGTAGGCTTCCGGCTGGTAGTAGTCGTAATAGCTGACGAAGTACTCCACCGCGTTGTGCGGGAAAAACTGCTTGAACTCGCCGTACAACTGCGCGGCCAGCGTCTTGTTGGGCGCCAGCACCAGCGTCGGGCGCTGCACCGCCTGTACCACGTTCGCGATCGTGAAGGTCTTGCCCGAGCCGGTGACGCCCAGCAGCGTCTGCGCCGCAAGGCCCGCATCGAAGCCTTCGATCAGCTTCCTGATTGCCTGCGGCTGATCGCCCGATGGCTGGTAGGGCGCGACCAGTTCGAAGCGTTCGTCGGCCGCATGCGTGGTGTGGCTCGCATCCATCCGCACATTATACGTTTGCACTGCTGACAACCCATGTCAGCAATGCCCGACAACGATCGCCGTACGCGGCCGCTACGCGTCGCCGGCCGGGCCGCACAGACTGTTGGCCTCGCACGGAGGGAACGGTCATGCCGCCACGCATGCGCGGATTCACCCTGACGGAATTGCTGATCGCGCTTGCGATTGCGGGCATCCTCGCCATGGCGGGTGCGCCGGCCATGGGCAACCTGCTGGCGCGCACGCGCGATCGCGGCATCGAATCGGCGCTCAGCAATGGCCTGCGGCACGCGCGCGCGGCGGCGGTGATGCACAACGCCCGCGTCGTGGTGTGCCCCAGTCGCGACGCGCACCATTGCCACCTGGATGACGACTGGCAGCACGGCTGGATCATCGCCCGCGACGCCGATCACGACGGGCAGCCCGATGGCAATGCGGCCCTGCTCGCGACCCAGCCACCGATGCCACCGGGTACCCGCGTCGTCACCAGCAACGGCCGCCGGCAGGTCACGTTCCATCCGAATGGGGGCGCGGGCGGCAGCAACGTCAGCTTCACGATTTGCCACGCGCGTGCGCGCACCGGTCGCATGGTCGTGGTGGCCAACTCCGGCCGCGTACGCCTGGCGCAAGCCGATGCGACACACCTCGCGGCATGCCTTGTGGGTATCCCGTGACGCCGCCGCCCGGATCGCTCAGGGCTGGCCAAGGTACCGGTAATAGGCGACGCCACGATCGTGCAGGTCGTGGTCGTCGTGCGTGCCGACGTGATCGATCACCACGCCCGCGGGTCCGGTCCCTTGCGCATCATCAAGCGCGCCCTGGTCGTGCAGACTCGCATATTGCTGGCGATCGAGATCCACGGCGCCTGCCAGCGCAACCTGGAACCGGATCGCGCGCGCCGCGGCCTGCCAGCCGGGAACGACGCGGGCGGGAATGGCCTCGGCCGCATCGCCGCTGCCGTAGCCCAGCAACAGCAGTTCGTGGTTATCGAGTGCAACGTCATTCCCGGCCGCATCGTCCAATCCGGCTGCCAGCCACGCCGGCAACGCCGCGGTGTACAGGTTGCCAAGTTCCATGGCCGCGGCCGAACCCAACCGCAGTTTGCCCTCGACGCAATCGCGATAGCCGTCGCGCTTGCGGAACGCCTTCAACAATCGCGACGCGGCCGGATAGGCGTCCACCGGCAAGGCATCCCCGGCGCACGCCCGGGTGCCTTCGCGCCATTCCCGCGACACCTCGGCGTGCACCACTTCGGCGGCGGCGCAACACGCCTCCAACGCCTGCGCAGCTTCGGCGTCACCCTGCGCGGCATCGTGGTCCAGCGCCGCTAGATACGCCATCGCCAGCGCATTGCGCGGCATGTGGTGGTAGGGCCGGTGCATGAACACCGCCGCCAGTCCACGCAGGTACGCGGCGTGCGAGCCGCCGCGCTTGGCGAACAGCGCGTCCAGCGCGCGCAGCGTGGCATCAGTGTAGCAATCGGTCGAATACTTGCCGTTGAACACCGGCAGGTCACTGAGGTGGCCATGCCGACCCGGCGTCTGCCCGGCAAAGCGCAGGAAGGGCTTGCGGAAATCCAGCCCGCGATACGCCGAAGCACTGCCGGCTGCCGCCAGATCCAGTTGCAGCAGGCGCGGGTTGGCCTCCAGCAACATCGCGACCGCGCCCGCGCCCTGGGTCGGCTCGCCCGTGCTGCCGCGCGCGTATTCGGCGATGTCCGCGCTGACCACGATCGCCTGGCGGTCGCGTCCGTCGCACGCGAGATAACGCAAGCCACCCTTCAGCGCATACACGCCCCCAAGACACGCATGCTTGAATTCCGGCACCTCGCAATCGCGCGCCAGCGGCGGCTTGCCCTCGGCCGTCAGCGCGGCATCCACCAGCCCGCGCACGACCACCGCGCCCGCGGCATTGTCGCTGCTGGATTCGGTGCCCAGCGCCAGGTAGCCCACGCGACGCGGATCGACAGCGTAGTGCGACAGCAGCCGCAACACCGCATTCGCGGCCAGCGTGTATACGTTCTGGTCCGGCCCCGGCATCCGGAAGGCATGCCCGACCACCGCACGCGTCTTGACGGCATCGTTGCCCGTCCACTCGCACCAGCGGTCCAGGTCGACCCGGTACGGCGGCAGGTACACGGCCATGCCGCTGATGCCCACGGGCGGGTTCACTGCAACAGAAGGCGAAGCCACGGCAATTCCCGCATCAGGAAACAGCGTGCGAGTATGCGCGGAAACCACATCCACGCCATGTGAACGATGGCACGGTCGCCAAAAAAAAAGACCGGCGGAAAACCGCCGGCCCCGAAACTGGCGCCCGAAGTAGGACTCGAACCTACGACCCCCAGATTAACAGTCTAGTGCTCTAACCAGCTGAGCTATTCGGGCAAATTCTCGACTTCGCTTCGACTCCATCCATGGATCGAACTCCGTTCGGCATCCCTGCCTCACCCTTCGCGTGCGTCGCGACAGTCCACCGGACTGTCGCCAGCGCCGCCCGCTCGACCAGCTGAGCTATTCGGGCAGCAAGCCGGTCATTATCTTGGCACGCGGATCGTGTGTCAAAGACTGCAGGGAGGGTATCCACATGGCATGCCGGCGCAACCGGCCGCACCGGAAATGGCCGCCTCGAAGTTTCCGAGTCGCGCGATCCCGTGCAATACCGCGAGCCAGCTGACGTGATGGCCAACGGCAGGCGCGAACCTACGAATTCGGGATCAGCAACACCTGCCCTGCCTGGATCCCGCCGCCGGTCGCGATCTTGCTGGAGTTGACCGAGCGCAGCGCACTGGTGCTGATGCCGTACTGGCGCGCGATCCCGGACAACGTCTCGCCACGCGACACCTTGTGCATGTCCTGATAGGCATCCGCGTTCGCCCGCGCTTTTTTCGCGGAAGCCAGCACGACCGGGGCAGGCGCATCCGTGCTGCCCACGCGCGCGCCGCGGGTGGCATCGGCAATCTTGTCAACCCGGGACGCAGGACTGGCGGCAAGGTGCAGGCGCTGGTTGCGCTGCTCGGCAAACCAGGTTCCCGGCGGCGGCGTGGTCTCGAAATACTGCCGGACGCCGGTCAGGATGGCCGATGCCAGCTGCTGGCGGTCACCGCTGCTGTCCAGCAG
This sequence comes from Rhodanobacteraceae bacterium, assembly GCA_025924775.1. GTDB lineage: Bacteria > Pseudomonadota > Gammaproteobacteria > Xanthomonadales > Rhodanobacteraceae > 66-474. The sequence goes on along the minus strand of JAICHS010000024.1, from coordinate 11,400 downwards.
GCGTTCGTCCGCACGATTGCTGATGAACGCGGTCTCGACCAGGATCGACGGCACATCGGGCGAGCGCAGTACCACGAAATTGGCGCCCTGCACGGTGTCGCGATACAGCGGCCCGATCTTGCCCAGCGCGCCGAGGATGTCGCCGCCGACCTCGTGCGCGGCATGCATGCTGGCGCCCTGCGACAGGTCCAGCAGCACCGACGCCAGCATGTGGCTCTTGTCGTCCAGCGACACGCCGCCAATCAGGTCGGACGCGTTTTCGCTCTTGGCCAGCCATTTGCCGGCCTCGCTCTGCTTGCCGTGCGTGGACAGCACCCACACCGACGCGCCACGCGCGCTGCAGTAATCGGGGCACGAGTTGGCATGGATCGACACGAACAGGTCGGCCTTGTGCTCGCGCGCGATTTGGAAACGCGTCTTCAGCGGCACGAAGTAGTCGCCCGTGCGCGTCAACACCGCGTGCATGCCCGGCTGCGCGTCGATCTTCCGGGCCAGGTCCTTGGCAATTTCCAGGGTCGCAGTCTTTTCCAACGTACCGCCCTGCCCGCGCGCGCCAGGGTCGTCGCCGCCATGGCCCGCATCGACCGCAATCACCACCGGCCGCGGCTGCCCGTGCGCGATGTCGCTGTCGATGGTCTTGACGATCTGCGACGGCTGGTTGTTGGGGGTGTCCAGTTCCACCACCAGCCGGTAGCCGTATTGCGCATTGGGGTTCAGCAGGAACGTCTTCGGCTGGGCGGGCCGGTCCAGGTCCAGCACGATGCGCGCCTTGCCCTGATAGTGGCCGATGCGCATGTCCTTGATCGCGCCCTTGCCGGATTTGGCACCCACGCCCTTGCCGAACGCGCCGTTGTCGAGATCCACCACCACGCGGTCGGGGTTGGCCAGCTGGAACAGCCGGTAGTCCACCGGCCCGGACAATTCGAAGATCACGCGGGTGGAGTCGGGCCCGCCCCAGATGCGCACGGCCTTGACCGTGCTGGAACCCGCCGCGGGCGCGGCCATGGCGCCGGCCGCACAGGCCAGCAGCCCGCCAACCAGGACCAGAATCGACAGCAATGGGCGAAGTGTCCCCCTCATGGGGGCAAATTCAACCGCAAGCCGGGCCGGATTGCAAGTGTTTTTCCCTTTGTTATCCGACGACTGCGAATGGTTTATGCATTCTGACTAAGAAATCGCCGCCAAGCCCTTGTCATTGGGACGGGTCAGCCACACGCCCATCCAGTGCCGCCAGCCAGTGGACGCTGCGCGCCGACAGGGCCGTCAGGCGCACGTTGCGGCCCCTGCCCGCGTGCTCCAGCGCCACTTCGAGGTCGGGCGGCGGCAGCGCGCCCCGTCCGCGCTCGGGCCATTCGATGAGCACCAGCGCGTCCGGGGCATCCAGCTCGTCCAGGCCCAGCCACTCGAGTTCGCCGGCGTCGGCAATGCGGTACAGGTCCAGGTGGAACGCATCGCGGGTGCCCACCTTGTAGCGTTCCAGCAACGTGTAGGTCGGACTCTTGACCCGCTCGCCCACGTCCAGCGCGCGCAGCAGCGCGCGCGCGAATGTGGTCTTGCCGGCTCCCAGCTCACCGTGCAGGAACACGACCCCGCCATCCTGCAGCACTGGCGCCAACCGGCGCGCCAGCGCCACAGTCGCGGCCTCATCGGGCAGCGCCATCGCCACGCTTGTTTCAGCTCGTGACACGTCCATTCACCAAAGCGCGCAAGTAGACAAAAAGATCCGACGCCAGCAAGCCGCGCTCACCCGCGCGTGCCGCCAGGTCGCCGGCCCTGGCGTGCAAACCGACGCCCAGGCACGCCGCGTCCCACGGTGACAGGCCCTGCGCCAGCAAGCCCGCGATCACGCCGGTCAACACGTCGCCCATGCCGCCAGTCGCCATGCCGGGGTTGCCCCACGGACACACGGCCACGTCGCCATCGACCCGCGCCACCAGACTGCCGGCACCCTTCAGCACCACCACGGCGCCATATTTTCGCGCAAGTGCACGCACCGCCGCAAAGCGGTCGGCCTGGATATTTGTCGTGTGCGTATCCAGCAAGCGGGCGGCCTCGGCGGGATGCGGCGTCAGCACGCAAGCCGATGGCAGCGCCCGCGGTGGCTGCGCCGCCAGCAGGTTCAATCCGTCGGCATCCAGCACCATGGGCTTGCCGGCTTCCAGCGCCGCCTGCCACAAGCCGCGCCCCCACTCGTCTTGACCCAATCCCGGCCCCACGGCCAGCACACTGGCACGCGCCAGCAGCGGCTCCAGATTGCGCGGCACGTGCACGCCCTGCGGCATCAACTCCGGGCGCGCCGCAAGCAGCGCACCCACGTTGGCCTCGCGCGTGGCGATGCTGACCAGCCCGGCGCCGATGCGCGCCGCCGCCTCGCCCGACAGGCGCACCGCGCCACCTGCCCCCAGGTCGCCGCCAATCGCAAGCACGTGGCCATAGCGGCCCTTGTGGCTGTCGCGCTGCCGCGGCGGCAGCGCCTGCGGCGTCAGCAGCGATGCATCGGCCGCGGCGGTTGCGTACACGTGCGCGGGGATTCCGAGTGTCGCCAGGCTGCGCACGCCGGCCTGGTCCGCGCCCTGCGCCGTGAACAGGCCGCGCTTCCAGCCGACGAAGCACACCGTCGCGGCGGCGCGCACGCACGGCGCGAACGCAACGCCGGTGTCGGCATCCAGGCCGCTGGGGACATCCAACGCCAGCACCGGACGCGGCTGCGCGTTCAGGGCGGCGATGAGCGCGGCGGCGTCTCCGGCCGGGGCACGATTGAGGCCCGAACCAAACAATCCATCCACGTAAACATCGGCATCCGGAAGCCCGGCAGCGGCCGGCAGGATCCGCCCACCCTCGCGCACGCAGCGTTCCCGTGCGAGCGCCGCGTCACCCGTCGAAGTCGGCGCGGCTGCAACCACGTCGGCGCGCAGGCCAGCCGCACGCGCCAGGGCCGCCAGCAGGAAACCGTCGCCACCATTGTTGCCGGGCCCGCACAGCACGCACAACGAAAGCGCCTGCGGCCACCGCGCGCGCAAGGCATCCAGCGCCGCGTGCGCCGCGCGCTCCATCAGTTCGATGCCCGCGATGCCGCCCACGATCGCGGCCGCATCCACTGCGCGCACCTGGGCGGCGGTGTACAGCGCGGTTTGCGGGTCGGGAGCGGGCATCGCGTGATCCTACAATGGGCGGGTGAATGCGAACATCCAGGCCCGCCGCACGGACATCGACTACGCCGCGCTCGCGCAGCGGATCAAGGCGTGGGGCGCCGAGCTGGGGTTCGCCAAAATCGGCATCACCGACGTCGACCTTGCGGAGGACGAACCGCGCCTCATGCGGTATCTCAGCGAAGGCCGCCACGGCACGATGGATTACCTTGCGCGCCACGGCACCCGCCGCACGCGGCCGGAAGAATTGATCCCCGGTACCCTGCGCATCATCGCCGCACGCATGGATTATTTTCCCGAGGGCATTCCCGCCAGCGCCGCGTGGCACACGCTGGCCGACGGCGAGCGCGCCTACATCGCGCGCTTCGCGCTGGGCCGCGACTACCACAAGGTGATGCGCAAGCGCCTGAAAAAACTGGCCAAGCGCATCGAGGCCGACAGCGGCCCCTTCGCGTGGCGCCCGTTCTGCGATTCGGCGCCGGTGCTGGAAAAGGCCCTGGCGCGCAAGGCCGGACTCGGCTGGGTGGGCAAGCACACGCTGGTGCTGGACCGCCACGCGGGCTCGTGGTTCTTCCTGGGCGAGCTGTACGTCGACCTGCCGTTGCCGATCGACGCGCCGTTGCAGGACTTGTGCGGCACCTGCACCAAGTGCATCGACGTGTGCCCCACGCACGCCATCATCGGCCCGCAACAGCTGGATGCGCGGCGCTGCATTTCCTACCTGACCATCGAATCGCACGACGCGATTCCCGAAGGCCTGCGCCCGCTGATCGGCAACCGCGTGTTCGGCTGCGACGACTGCCAGCTGGTTTGCCCGTGGAACAAGTTCGCCAGGCCCACGCACGAGGAGGACTTCGCGCCCCGGCACGGCCTCGATGGCGCGAAGCTGGTGGAATTGTTTGCGTGGAGCGAAGCCGAGTTCCTGGCCGGGACCGAGGGCATGCCGATCCGCCGTGCGGGTTACGCGGGCTTCATGCGCAACGTCGCGGTGGCGCTGGGCAATGCGCCGCACTCGTGCGCGGTCGTCGCGGCCTTGCGCGCGCGCGCCGACGACCCCTCGCCGCTGGTGCGCGAACACGTGGCGTGGGCCTTGGCAGTCCAGGAGAGGAAACAGGCGCCAACCGCGTGAACCGCGATGTCGCCGCGGGCGCGCCGAAGCGTTACGCTGGCAGCTGCGATGGACGCTCCCGACCCGAAACCCCTGCCACCCGAAAAGCCGATACCGAGCGACTGCTGCGACAGCGGCTGCGAATGCTGCGTGATGGACGTGTACGCGGACCAGCTGGACACCTACCGCGAGCAACTCGCGGCATGGCACGCGCGGCACCCGGAGGCGCCGGCCGACCCCGGGTAAGGCGCGTCAGGCAGCCGCCATCTGCTTCGGAATCGAGGTGTTGGTGCGCACGATGCGGTTGTCGGCGTCGACGTACACCAGCTGCGGCTTGTGCTGCGCGGCCTCGGCTTCGCTCAGCGTGACGAAGGCGGCGATGATCACCAGGTCGCCCGGCTGCGCGCGGTGTGCGGCACTGCCGTTCACGGAGATGATGCCGCTGCCTTCCTCGGCGCGCAGCGCATAGGTGACGAAGCGTTCGCCGTTGTTGACGTTCCACGCATGGATCTGCTCGTACTCGCGCACGCCGGCCGCGTCCAGCAGGTCGCCGTCGATCGCGATGGACCCTTCGTAGTGCAATTCCGCGTGGGTCACGGTCGCACGATGGATCTTGCCTTTGAGCATGTTGAGTTGCATGGGGAGCCTCCGCCGCCAAGCGTGCGCGAAGCGGCCATTATACCGGCTGAACGGGTAATTTGCTGCGTCGCACAAACGGCAGCGGCCAAGTGACGTTCAGGGTCGGCCCGTCGCGGCGGCCCAGGCCGCTGCAACCCGGTCCAGGGCCGGAGAACGTGGGTAAACGCGCCCCGCGCCGGCCTCAATCGAACGCCAGGTTGTCGATCAGGCGGGTTTCCCCCAGCCTCGCCGCAACCAGCGCCATCAGGCCGGTGCACTCACCGCCCGCCGGTACCGCAAGGTCCGTGGCCCTGCGCAACACGGCGTAGTCGGGCCGGAAACCCGCGCGCTCCAGCCTGCGGGTCGCAGCCCCCTCGACCGCGGCACGCGCATGGCCCTCGGCGAATGATTCGCGCATCCATTCGAGCGTCGCGTGCAGTTCCGGCGCGCGCGCGCGCTGGTGGGCGTCGAGATAACGGTTGCGCGAGGACATCGCCAGCCCGTCGTCTTCGCGCACGATGGGCCCGGCCACGATTTCCAGCGGAAATGCCAGCTCCTGCGCCAGCCGCCGTACCACCAGCAACTGCTGCCAGTCCTTCTGCCCGAACACCGCGACGTCGGGCGCGACCATCGCAAACAGCTTGGCGACCACCGTGGCCACCCCGTCGAAGTGCCCCGGCCGGTGCGCGCCCTCCAGGGTATCGCCGACTTCGGGCACGTGGAGGGTCACCGCATGGTCGTGGCCATGCGGATACATCACCTCGACCGAAGGCGCGAACAACAGGTCGCAATTGTGCTCGACCAGGCCCAGGCTGTCCTCGGCCAGGGTGCGCGGGTAGCGCGCGAAGTCCTCGTTCGGCCCGAACTGGGTGGGGTTGACGAAGATGCTCGTCACCACGCGGTCGGCCTGCTTGCGGGCCAACTCGATGAGCGAAAAATGTCCCGCGTGCAGGTTGCCCATGGTCGCCACGAAGCCGACCCGCAAGCCTTCCTGCCGCCACGCCCTCACCACGGCGCGCAAAGTCCGAAGATCGCCTACGGTACGCATGCCAGGAACCTCCCCCTGCTGTCGCCAGTGGTGTCCGCGCGGCGGCGTGCGCGTGAATCCAGCGGCCGTCGTGATGGTTTTCCGTGCCGCCGCCGCCACGCTCGCGACGGCATTGGATCCAGGTGGTCGCCATCGAGCCCCAGGTTCATCCGGCCATCTCCATCAGCCGGCAATCTGCGCGGGCCCGGGGAACCGCCCCGCGCGGACGTCGTCCGCGTAGGCCGCGAACGCCGCGCGCACCGAGCCGTGGTCCGCCAGGAAATCCTTGCTGAATTTCGGCCGGTGTCCGGGCGTGATGCCCAGCATGTCGTAGCAGACCAGCACCTGCCCATCGCAGTCGGCGCCGGCCCCAATGCCGATGGTCGGAATCGGCAGCTCGCGCGTGATCTCGGCGGCCAACGCCGAGGGCACCGACTCCAGCACCAACAACTCGGCGCCCGCCTGCGTCACTTCCAGCGCCTGCGCGCGCAGGTGCGCGGCCGCGTCATCGGTCTTGCCCTGCATCCGGTAGCCGCCCATCTTGTGCACCGACTGCGGCGTCAGGCCAAGGTGCGCACAGACCGGGACATCCCGGCTCGTCAGCGCGGCGATCACCTCGCAGGTCCATTCCGAACCACCTTCCAGCTTGACCATCGCGGCGCCACCTTCGGCCATCAGCCGCGCGGATGCCGCCAGCGCGGTGGCCGGATCGCGAAACTGCATGAACGGCAGGTCCACGATCTGCAGTGTGGCTTTCAGTCCACGCGCGACCAGCGAGGCGTGGTAGACCATCTGGTCAAGCGTCACCGGCAGGGTGCTGGTTTGTCCCTGCACCACATTGCCAAGCGAGTCGCCGACCAGCGCAACGTCCACGCCGGCCGCCTCCATCTGCGCGGCGAAGCTGGTGTCGTAACAGGTCAGCATCACGATCTTTTCGCCACGCGCCTTCATCTGGCGCAGCCCCGGTACCGTCACCGGCTTGCGCTTGGCCGCATCGGGCGATTGCATGTACGCAGGCATCGGCGTGCTCCAGCTGAATGGCGCATTATGGCCGTTCAGCGGACGGCGGCCAACCGGCGCCGTGCTCAGCCACCCCGCAGGTCGCGCATCCGGAAGCCGCTGGCGAACAGCACACCGATGTAGGCGGCCCCGCCCGCGCACACCAGCACCGCGAGTTTCCAGATGCGCATGACGATGCGCTCCTGGGTCCACTGCGGCCACGGCCACGCCCACAGGCCGAGGCCCACCACGGCCATCAATGCCACGCAGGCCAGCAGCATGCGCAGCCAGTGGCGGCCCCAGCCGGGCTGGCGGCGGTACACGCCCGCGCGCCGCAAATACCACCACAGCAGCGCCACCTGCAGGTAATTGGAGATGGAGCTGGCGATTGCCATGCCAAGGTGCAGGCCCGGTACCTGCGCGATGCCTTCCAGCCATGGCAGGCGTTTCAGGCCCGCCGGCGCCCACAGCTCGAACAGCAGCGCGATCAGCACGAAATTGGCGATCATGTTGACCACCAGCGCGATCACGCCCGCGCGCACCGGGGTTCTGGTGTCCTGGCGCGAATAGAACGCCGGCAGCAGGGTGCGCGTCAGGGCGATCGCGGGCACCCCGGCGCCCATGCCGATGATCGCGATCGCGGTCATGTGGCTGTCGAAGGCGTTGAAATGGCCGTTCTGGAAAAACGCCGCCACCAGCGGTTCGGCCAGCAACAGCAGGCCGCACATCGCCGGCAACGCGATCAGCAGCGTGGTGCGCAGGCCCCAGTCCAGCGCGCGCGAAAACCCCTCGCGGTCGGCGCTGACATGGTGGCGCGAGAGCGCCGGCAGGATCACGGTGCCCAGCGCCACGCCGAACACGCCCAGCGGCAACTCCAGGAAGCGCGTGGCCTGGTACAGCCAAGTCTGGGAGCCGGTCACCAGCAGCGATGCCACCACCGTGTCCAGCAGCAGGTTGATCTGCGCCACCGACGAGCCGAACAGCGTCGGCACCATCAGGCGCATGATCTTCTTCACCTGCGGGTGGTTCCAGCCCCAGCGCGGCAACGCCAACAGGTTGAGGTGCCGCACCGCCGGCAGCAGGAACAGCAACTGCAGGATGCCCGCCGCCAGCACCGCCCAGCCCAGCGCCTCGATCGGCACCGCAAGGTAGCGCGACCACCACAGCGCGCCGGCGATCAGGCACAGGTTCAGGATCACCGGCGCGAGTGCCGGCAGCGCAAACTTCTGGAAACTGTTGAGGATGCCGCCGCACAACGCCGTCAGCGACACGAACAGCAGGTACGGAAACGTCAGCCGCAACAGTTTGATGGTCAGGTCGAACTTGTGGGGCTGGTCCAGCGCGCCCGGCGCGAAACCGGTCGCCACCTGCGGGGCGAAGATCAGCCCCAGCGCGACGATCAACAGCAGCACGCCGCCCAGGGTACCGGTGACCCGTGCGGCCAGTTCCTTCAACTGCGCGTGGCTGCCGGTTTCCTTGACCTCGGTGAACACCGGCACGAACGCGGTCGAGAACGAACCTTCGGCGAACAGCCGGCGCATGAAATTCGGAATGCGGAACGCGATCACGAACGCGTCGGTGGCCGCGCCCACGCCGAACACGTGCGTGATCGAGACGTCGCGCACCAGTCCCAGCACGCGCGAGACCATGGTCATGCTGCTGAACGAGAGCACGCCCCGCAGCAGGCTTGGCGAGCGGGTCATGCGGCGCGTTCCGGGAAGCCGGGAAAACCGGGGGCAAAACCGGGGTCAGAGTGCAATTTCGCGCAGTCCATCGGAAAATCGGAGCACCGGCTCGAAATTGCACTCTGACCCCTGCCACCCCTGCCGCGATTGACTGCGGGCGCGTGCGCGGCGATACTTGCCGGCTTTCGTTCGTCCTTTCCGTTCGGAGTCACCCCGTGGCCAATATCCAATCCGCCAAGAAGCGCGCCCGCCAGGCTGAAGCGCACCGCGCACACAACGCCAGCCAGCGCTCGATGCTGCGCTCGTCCATCCGCAAGGTGCTGCACGCCATCGAAGCCAAGGACAAGGCTGCGGCCGAAGCCGCCTACAAGGCCGCCGAGCCGGTGCTCGACCGCTACGCCGCGCGTGGCCTGATCCACAAGAACAAGGCCGCCCGCCACAAGAGCCGCCTCGCCGCGCACATCAAGGCGCTGGCCTGAGCCGCGCTTCGCGTGGAACCCGAAAAAGCCGGCGCCAGCCGGCTTTTTTGTGCCGGCCGGATCCGTGTAGAAGCGCGCCGGCGCGAAGCGCCTGCTCTTTCTTTTCGCGCGACCAATGCGGCGTGGTACATGCGCCCGCATTCGCCTTGTGGAATCGCCGGAAAGCCGGCTCCTACACCGCATCCGGGTTCTCCCCCGCTTCCGCCTTGCGCTCATCGAAAAACCGCTGCGCGGCGAGGCAGACTTCGCGCGTGCCGGTGCGCTCGACGGCCGAAATCGCGAACCACGGCGCTTCCCATTCCAGACGTTGAACGATTTCGCGCGCGTTCGCTTCGCGCTCCTCGGGCGCCCACAGGTCGATCTTGTTGAGCAGCAGCCAGCGCGGACGCTGCAGCAATTCCGGATCGTGGCGTTGCAGTTCACCTTCGATGACGCGCACCTGTTCGACCGGGTCGGCGCCATCCAGCGGCGCGACATCGACCAGGTGCAGCAGCAGGCTGGTTCGCGACACATGCTTCAGGAACTGGATGCCCAGCCCGGCGCCTTCGGCCGCGCCTTCGATCAAGCCGGGAATGTCGGCAATGACAAAGCTTTGCGACGGCCCCACGCTGACCACGCCAAGGTGCGGCTGCAACGTGGTGAACGGATAGTCCGCCACGCGCGGCGTGGCCGCCGAGACGGCGCGGATGAAGGTGCTTTTGCCGGCATTCGGGAACCCCAGCAGGCCAACGTCGGCCAGCACCTTCAGCTCCAGCTGCAGCTCGCGTTCCTCGCCCGGCGTACCCGGCGTGAAGCGGCGCGGCGCACGATTGGTGGAACTCTTGAAGTGGATGTTGCCGAGGCCGCCCCGGCCACCCTGTGCCACCAACAGCTTCTGGCCGTGGGTGGTGAGGTCACCGATGACCTCATCGGTGGCCAGGTTGATCACGGTGGTCCCCACCGGCACGCGGATCGTAGTGTCCTCGCCGCCACGCCCGTACATGTCGCTGCCCATGCCGTTCTGGCCGCGCTGGGCCTTGAACTGGCGGTGATGGCGAAAATCGACCAGCGTGTTCAGGCCCTCATCGGCGACCAGCCACACACTGCCGCCATCACCGCCGTCGCCGCCATTGGGGCCGCCGAACGGAATGAATTTCTCGCGCCGGAAACTGGCGCAGCCATCGCCGCCGTTGCCGGCCTGTACCTTGATGACCGCTTCGTCGACGAATTTCATGAAGGCCCACTGTGGTGAAACGCGTGCAAGCGTAACAAGTTGTCGGCATCCCGGGAAAACCGGGGGCCGGTTTCCCCAAAACGAAAAGCCCCGCGCGTGGCGGGGCCTTCCGGGTTCGTTGTGCCGTGGGTTCAGCCGGCGACCACGTTCACGGTGCGCTGACTTTTGGGGCCCTTGACGGTGAACTGCACGTGACCGTCGACCAGCGCGAACAACGTGTGGTCGCGGCCCAGGCCGACGCCGACACCCGGGTGGAACTGGGTGCCGCGCTGGCGGACGATGATGTTGCCGGCCTGCACGGCCTGGCCACCGAACAACTTCACGCCGAGGTATTTCGGGTTGGAGTCGCGGCCGTTGCGCGAGGAACCTACGCCCTTCTTGTGTGCCATGGCGGCTTCTCCTTACTGGTTGCCACCGGCGATGCCGGTGATCTCGATTTCGGTGTAGTGCTGCCGGTGGCCCATCTGCTTGCGGAAGTGCTTGCGGCGGCGGAACTTGACGATGCGTACCTTGTCGGCACGGCCGTGGCTGCGCACCTTGGCGGTGACGCTGGCGCCGGCGACGCTGGGGGTACCAATCGTGATGGTGTCGCCTTCGCCGACCAGCAACACGTTGTCGAACGTGACCGCGGCATCGGGCTCGGCATCCAGCTTTTCAACGCGCAGGACGGCGCCCTGCTCGACGCGGTACTGATGACCGCCTGTGACAATGACTGCGTACATGGCTTCGGCTCTCGGGTTCTGTCGTTATTCTGGGTCGATCGGGCACGTTCTGCAGCGCCCGAACCTGCAATTCTAGCGTGATTTCAGGGGATTGGGCAAGTCCGAACCGCCCGTCGCCTCCGGCACGAAAGGGACCGCTGCGCGCCAGCAGCCATCCCCCTCCCGAGTTGCGCGCGTTCGCTGCACTCCGCCCTTCGGTCCGAAGGGGGAAGACCCCACATCGGACGGGTCGCTATAGTAACGGGCTTTGTCGCCTGCATTCTTCATGGACACCATCCGCATCCGCGGTGCCCGCACCCACAACCTCACGAACATCGACCTCGACCTGCCGCGCGACGAGCTGATCGTCATTACCGGCCTGTCGGGTTCGGGCAAATCGTCGCTTGCTTTCGACACCCTC
>JAICHS010000023.1 GCA_025924775.1 Rhodanobacteraceae bacterium | reverse complement strand
TCTTGTCCGCGACCACCGGCGTGCGTTTGGCGACATCGGCGTAGCCGTAACCCTGCGTGAAAATCAACTTGCCGTCCTTCACCACTGCGACCACGCCGCCCGCGATGTCGTTGCGCGCCAGCATGTACGGCACCAGCCCGTCGAAGAACGTGCCGAGGTCCTGCGCATCGAGCGTCGGCGTTGCACCGGCTGCCATCGGTGCGGTCGCTTCCGCCGATGGCGCCGCGGTCGCGGGCTGCGCCGTCGACGTGGCCGCGGCGGGTTTGCCGGCAATGGCGGACGGGACTTGCGCAAGACACGGCACGCATATGCCGGCGAGCAACAGCAGCGAGGCGAGACGCTTCAACATGACATGTCTCCTGTGACGTATGGGCGTGGAACCGGACCAACGTTGCCGCAAGGCATTCGAGAGGGGTGTGCGCGCCAAGGATGCAGCGCACCGCATCCTCTGCGATCCGCCGCCCTGCAGCGAATGCCGTATCCCTGGCTCAGAAATTCCTGCTGACCGAAATGCCGAACATGCGTGGCGTGATGATCGTCGCGTTGTCTTCCATCCTGCCGGTGACCGGATTGGGCTCCCCCGCGACCGGTACGTAATTCTGGAAGGTGCTCGCCTGCACGATGCCGCGCTGGTTGGTCAGGTTCTTGACGTAGACGCCGATGTCCCATGGGCCGCGGTTCACGCCCGCGCGCAGATTGATGGTGTGGTAGCCCGGAATGGTTGGGCTCGACGGCAGCGGCGGCAGCACGCCCGCGACCGGGTAGCTGAACGCAAAGTCGGTCGAACGCTCGTCGACGTATCGATAGCTCGCGCCGACATAACCATGCCAGCCGCCGCCCAGCGCGAAGTCGTAATCACCGCTGAGGCCCAGCGTGAATTGCGGGGCGTAGGGCAGCGGATCGCCGCGCTTGCCGTTGGACGGGTACGGCGCATCCTTGGTCAAGGTGGCGTCGTTGTAGGACGCGTTGGCCGACAATTTGAGGCCCGGTGCCGCCAGCCACGAGATGGTGGCCTCCAGCCCCTTGCTCCTGGCCTGCCCGCCGCTCGTCAGGAAGGTGAAATTGTTTTCGAACGTGGTCAGCGGAATCTTGGTCCAGTCGATGTAGTACGCGGACAAATCCACCATCAGCCGGTTATCGGGCGATGTCGATTTCAGGCCCACCTCGTAGTCGGTCAGTTTGGTCGGACTGAAGGTGGCCGGTACGTTGGGGACGCCGACCGGCACGATGTTCGGGCCGCCGGGCAGGAAGCCGGATGCCACCCGCGCGTACAGCGTGTTGTGGTCGTCGATGTGGAACGTCGGCGTCAGTGAAAACGTGGTGCTGTTGTCGGAAGAACGCTTGTCGAGCAACACGGTCGGTGGAACGCCGCCGAAAAGAAGCCCGTAGCCGATTTCGGTGTAATGCTGTTTGTCACGGCTGTAGCGCAATCCCGCTTCCACGTCGAAGCGGTCCGTGATGTGCCAGGTAATGCTTCCGTACGCGGCCCAGGCCTCATAGGTACTCGGTTGCAAATCGCCGCCGATGGGAATGCCGAGCGGCGAAGGGAGCGGCGTGCCGCTGTAGTAATCGCTGGTGTAAACGTTCTGTGCGTTGTTGCCGGTCTCGCGGGTCCAGAACACGCCGCCCAGCCATTCCACCGCCTGCGATTTGGGCGATGACAGGCGAAATTCCTGGGTGGCCTTGGTCTGGGGGATCGTGGCCTGCTCCAGCGTGCCGTATGGCTGGCCATTGGCTTGCGGGCCAAGGTACAGCAGCGGAGTCGCGTCGGTGTAGGTGACCGCATCGAGTGTGCTGTAGCTGCTCGACGACATCAGCTTCGCCCAGCCGAAATCGGTGTTGAAGGTCACGTTGTAAAGGCGGTAGCGCCCGTTGAAAACATCGCCGCCCAGCGCGGCATTGCGCTGCTGCAAGCCTCCATAGACCGACTGCAGCGTGTCAGGGTCCAGGGCCACGGTCGCGGAACCTGCGGCGGCGAGGTTTTGTGCCAGCGCGGTCAGGCGCACCGAGGTCTTGTCGGTGGGTGTCCACAACAGCGATACGCGCCCGCCCTTGATCTTGCTTTCGTTGACGTCCGTCTTGCCGCGTCCGGCGTCGTCGACGAAGCCGGGATCGGTCTCGTCGTACACATTCGCGCGGATTGCCAGTTTGTCCTTGACCAGCGGCAAATTCACCATGCCGTGCAGGTCGAAACCGTTGCCGCCGCCATCGACGCTGGAGCCGCCCAGTTGCAGGCGTCCGGAATAGTTTTCGGTGTCGGGCGGAATGGTGATGAACCGGATCACGCCGCCCAGCGCACCCGCGCCGTAGAGCGTGCCCTGCGGACCGCGCAGCACTTCGATGCGTTCGACGTCGGCGGGGTCGAGGTCCGGTGTCAACGCCGAGCCGACGGCGAATACGCTGCTGGAGCCGAACGGCGTTTCATCCACATACACACCGACCGAAGCGCTGGGCTGCTGGGATCCCGAAGCGATGCCGCGGATGCTCAGCTCGGTCATGCCCGGTCCGAGCGAGATCGCGCCGAGTCCAGGCACGCTTGCCGCGTAGTCGGAGAAATCCTGCAGGTGCTGGCGCTCGATGTCGTGCCAGGTCAACGCCGACACCGCCATCGGCACCTTTTGCAGCGTTTCGCTGCGCCGGTTTGCGGTGACGACGATGGTGCCGAGCGTGGTGGCGGTTGAGGTATCCGTCGGTGTCGCGGTGTTCTGGTCCGGCGGCGCGTTTTGCGCGTGCGCCAGCGGCGTACCCAGCAATACCGCGGTGATCGCGGCCGAAAGCAGTGACAACCCGTTGCGCCTGGTGTTCATGGAACGCCCTCCTGGAGCATGGCGACTGACCGCGGTCGGGGCGATTGTTACTGCAGTCACATACGTGTGTCAATGTTATTTAAGTAACAGCGATCGCATGGGCGATCCCGGGGGAGCCGGAGCGTGACGCAGGGACTTTCGTCACTTGTCTTGCGAGCGCGTGCGTGCTGCACTTCCGCGTTGTTCTTTGCCTAGGAGCAGCACGCGATGCGGATGATCTACAAGGCGGCGATGGTGGGCTTGCTGGCCTGTGCCGGTACAGCCTTTGCGCAGCCGGCCCAGACAGCCAAACCTGCGACGGCGTCAAAGTCCGCCGATACGCCGCCCTTGACCCGGCTGCCCGCCTGGGCGGTGCCGCAGTCCTACGAGCTCGCGATCAAGAGCGATCCGAAGCAGGCGACGTACAGCGGCGTCGTCACGATCGCGGTGGACCTGAAGCAGGCGTCGAACCACCTCTGGCTGCATGGCAAGGACCTCAAGGTTTCCAGCGTCACCATCACCGACGCGCACGGCAAGACCCGTGCCGGCAAGTACGACGGTGCCGTGACCAAGGAGGCCGAGCAGGCGGGCGTGGCGCGCGTCGATTTCGGCACCACCCTGCAGCCGCAAAAGATCAAGCTGAAATTCGCTTTTACCGCGCCCTACAACGGCACCCTGCAGGGCTATTACAAGGTCGTGTTCGCGGGCAACGCGTACGCGATGACGCAGATGGAGCCGATCAGCGCGCGCCTTGCGTTCCCGTGCTTCGACGAGCCTGGCTTCAAGGCGCCGCTCGATCTGTCGCTGACGATTCCCGCTGCCGACAAGGCCGTGGCGAACGCGGCCGAGACCAGCAACAAGCCGGCGAGCAATGGCTGGAAAACCATCACCTTCGCGCCGACCAAACCGCTGCCCACCTACCTGTATGCGTGGGCGGTGGGGCCGTGGGATATTGTCAATGGCCCGACGATTCCGCCGAGCCAGTGGCGCGCGGAACCGGTGCCGGTGCGCGGCATCGCGACCAAGGGCAATGGTCCGAAGATGCAGCGCGCGCTGGCGATGGTGCCCGGCATCATCGAACACGAAGAGGCGTACTACGGCTTCGGTTATCCGTTTGGCAAGCTCGATCTCGCGGCGCTGCCGGATTTCTCGGCCGGCGCGATGGAGAACGCGGGCCTGGTGACTTTCCGCGACTGGTTGCTGCTGCTGGACAAGGATTCCGCGCCCAGCGCGGTGCGCAGCAGCTTCAACGTGATCGCGCATGAACTCGCGCACCAGTGGACGGGCGACACCGTCACGCTGGACTGGTGGAACGACATCTGGCTCAACGAATCCTTCGCGACCTGGATGCAGCAGAAGATCGAAGGCCAGATCCACCCCGACTGGCACGCGCACCTTGGCCGCATCATGGGCGGGCAGGAGGCGATGCGGAACGACAGCTTGGCCAGCGCGCGCATGATCCGCCAGCCGATCATCGGCAACGGCGACATCGAAACGGCGTTCGACGGCATCACCTACCAGAAGGGTGCGGCGGTGCTCGGCATGTTCGAGAATTTTGTCGGCCCGAAGGTGTTCCAGAAGGGCATGCAGGCGTACATCAAGGCGCACGCGTTCGGCAACGCCAATGCGGGTGACCTGGTGGATGCGATCGCCACCGCGGCCGGCAAGGGCGAGGCGTTCAAAGCGGCGTTCAAGAGTTTCCTCAACCAGAACGGCGTGCCGCTGGTGTCCACCCAACTGGATTGCGATCCCAAGGGCGCGGCACGGCTGGAGTTGACGCAAAGCCGCTACCTGCCGCTGGGGTCCACCGGTGATCCGAAGCGGCTGTGGGGCGTGCCGGTGTGCGTGCGCTTCCCGAACGGCGTGCAGTGCCAGATGCTGAACACCCGCACCGGCGAGATGAAGGTTGCCGGCAGCCAGTGCCCGGCGTGGTACATGCCCAACGCCGATGGCGATGGGTATTATCGCTACGAAATGGCCAAGGCCGACCGCGCGGCGCTCACCCGCGTGATCGCGCAGCGCGACGACGGCGAACAGCTGGCGTTTGCCGATTCCGTCGATGCGTCCTTCCGGCGCGGCGACATGGGCGCCGCCGAGGCGCTGGCGGCGATGCGCGAACTGGCGCCATCCAAGGTGCGGCAGATCGCACTGGCGCCGCTGGCCACGGTGGGCTGGATCTACGACCACGAAGCGCGCACCGACGCGCAGAGGTCCGCGATCCGCAATGCGGTGGCGAAGGCCTACCTGCCGCGCATGCAGGTCTTGGGCTACCAGCGGCGCGCAGGCGAATCGGCCGACGACGTGCTGATGCGTTCGTCGCTCGCCAATACGCTGGGGCTTGAGTTCAAGCTTCCACAGGCGCGCGCTGAGCTGCTGAAACAGGGCAACGCGGCGCTGAATCCCGGCAAGGATGGTTTGCCCGATTTGATGGCGGCCAACCCCGACCTCCTGCGCACCGCGTTGTCGGTGGCGGTGGAGCAGGACGGCAAGCCCGCGGTGGATGAACTGGTCGCGGCGATTCCCAAGACCACCGATCCGGTACGCCGCAACGCCATGCTCGGCGCGCTCAGCCATGCGCAGGGCGCCGAAGCTGACGTGGCGCGCAATTTTGCGTTGTCGCCGCAGGTCAAGGTCGGCGAAATGGCGATGATCCTGCGCGGCGGTCGCGACACCGTGGCGCAGCGCGATGGCATGTGGAACTGGTTCACCGCGCACTACGACAAGATCGTTGCGCGTACCGGCGTGTTCTCCGGTGGTTACCTGCCGAGGCTGGCGGCGGGTGGCGGCTGTTCCGATGCCGAGGCGCAGCGCGTGCAGACGTACTTCGCACCCAAGCTGGGGCAGGTGCCCGGCCTGCAGCGCGGCCTGGCGCAGACGCACGAATCGATCGTGCTGTGCAGCGCGTTGAAGGCGCACCAGAATCCGGCGTCCATCGGCAATTGATTTTCAGCGTGGCCATTCCGGGGCTGGCAGCGGGCACACCGCAGCCAGCCCCGGATGCCATTTTCAGACAGCCTGCGACCATTCGGCCAAGGGTTGGTCGCGGGCAAGGGTAGGGCCTGCCAAACTTCCCGCCCATGGCGACCGTCCGGGACATCCTGCAAGAGGCCCTGCATCGCTTGCCCGGCCTGGATGCGCGGCGCGAGGCCGCGCTGCTGCTGCGCCATGCGTTGGGCGTGTCCGAGGCCTGGTTGATCGCACACGCTGACGATCAGGTCGACGCGGATCGGGCGGACGCGTTCCGCGGATTGATCGCGCGCCGGGTGCACGGCGAACCCGTCGCCTACCTCACCGGCACGCGCGGCTTCCATGACATCGAATTGCGGGTGGCGCCCGGCGTACTGATTCCGCGTTCCGAAACCGAACTGCTGGTCGAACTTGTGTTGCAGCGCACCCCGGCCGACGCCGATTGCTACGTGGCCGACCTCGGCACGGGTTCGGGCGCGATCGCGCTGGCCATTGCGCACGCCCGCCCGAGGGTATGCGTGGTCGCCACCGACACGAGCGGCGCGGCGCTGGACATCGCCCGCGACAACGCCGCCCGGCTGCGCATCGACAATGTCGAGTTCCGGCAAGGTAATTGGTGCGCCGGTCTTCCCGACGGGCATTTCGATGTGATCGTTTCCAATCCGCCTTACATCGCGGAAGGCGACCCGCATCTGCACGAGGGTGATCTGCGCTTCGAGCCACCTGTCGCGCTGGCATCCGGCACGGACGGACTGGATGCGATCCGCACGCTCGTTGCCGATGCCGGGGCCCATCTGCGCGATGGCGGCTGGTTGTTGCTGGAACACGGCTTCGAGCAGGGGTTGGCAGTGCGCGAGCTGCTCGCCGCGCATGGTTATGGCGACGTATTCACCAAACGCGACCTCGAAGGCCGTGACCGGGTCAGCGGTGGCCGGTTTTCGCAGCAGGGTGTACGCGCGCCAAGCAAGGCCAGCAGGGCACCGTGATCCTTGACGTGACGGTCGCGGCGACCGGCCAGGTCACCCGCGTCCAGGTTGACCGGCAGGGCACCGATGCGCCGGCGGCGTTGGAGATGGCGGCGATCACAGCCGCGCAGCAGTGGAAATTCAACCCCGGTCATGCCGGCGGCAGGCCGGTGGGTGGTGTGCTGCAGGTTCCGGTCCACTTCTCGCTCAATGACGAACAGGCGGATGCGGGTCGTTCGGAACCGTGTCCGGCGGGCAACATTTTTGACGTGCAGGCTGCAACGTGCATTCCGCATGCGCCCCATTCCGTGTCCCCGGCGTCCGCGAATTGACGGTGGCCTGCGCTCGACGCGGCGCATGCATTGCGGTGGCCGTGATCGCGTTGGCGGCTTGCAGCCCGCGCACCGTGCTGAAGCCGAATCCGCTGCCGAAAACCAGCTACGAGATGCTGGTGCCGGACGCCGCCTTGCGCTACACGCTGGCGCCCGGCGAGACGGCAGTGCAGCCGGTGCCGGACAAACAGGTCGCGCCGATCTATCCGCCGTCGTTGCTGCGCCCGAGTGCTGCGCCGGTGACGATGACCGCCCAACTGGTGGTAGGCAAGGACGGCCACGTGCAAGGCGTGTATCCGGTTGCCGACACGGCCAGCGATGCAAATCGCCCGTCGTTCGAATCAGCCGTTGAACAGGCCGCGATGCAGTGGACGTTCACGCCGTTGTGGATGCAGACGCCGAACGGCGACGGTACGTTCGAACTGACGGCCAGGCCTTTCAGCCTGTGGTACGTATTCCACTTCAAGGTCGTGGACGGCAAACCCGTCGTCGAAACGGTCAAGCGCTGACCGCGCGCGCCGTTGTCAACGCCGCGGGTCGTCGCGTGGGCGGTCAGCCGCAGGTGTGTCAGGCGTCCGCGCGGGCTGCGCGGCGGGCAGGTGCCAGCCGTAACGGATGGCCATGAACCGCAGCGCGAAGCAGAGGACGCCGCCCGCGAGCGTCGAGACGATCGGGGAGACCTGCAACAGGTGGCCACCCACGACCACGACCGCGCCGGCCAGCGCGGCCAGCGCGTACAGGTCGGCGCGCAGCACCACCGGGATCTCCCGCACCAGCACGTCGCGCAGCATGCCGCCGCCGATGCCGGTCAGCATGCCGAGCAGCGCCGCCATCGCGGGATCCAGACCGTAAACCAGCGCCTTTTCCGTGCCCGCGACCGCGAAGAACGCCAGGCCGATCGCATCGAACGTCTGCACCGGGTGGTCCAGCCGCGTGATGATCGGGTTCCAGAAAAACACCACGAAGCCGGCCAGGATCGAAATGCCGACGTAGCTCCAGTGCGCGATGGCCGCGGGCGGCACCGCCCCGATCAGCAGGTCGCGCGTGATGCCACCGGCGTTGCCGGCGGCGAACGCCAGCACCATCACGCCGAAGAGATCGAGGCGATGGCGCACCGCCGCGACGCCGCCGCTGATGGCAAACACGAACGTGCCGCCGAGGTCGAGGATCGCCAACAGGATGTGGATCATCGGTCGTTGCGTACAAGTGAAGTGGCGGCAAGGGTGCAAGGGTCGGGCATGCGGCAACCCGGATGGTGGCAGTCGCCCGTGACGTGTTCAACCGGATACCGCATCCTTGAAGTCCGCGGGCTGCGTGCAGTCTGCGGGCGCTTCACGCCGCAGCGACGCCTCGATGGGCGTCGCAACGATGCAGACCGCGAAGTTTACCGCCAGCGCCAGCAGGCCGATGTAGACGCCGTAGTGCGCATCGCCGAACACGAGAACGTACACGGGTTTCAGTCCTTCGTGCCAGGCCAGTGCGCTGCCGAACGCCATGCCGACCGCCCAACCGGCCAGCAGCGCGCGTGCGCGCAGCCAGCGCGTGAACAGCCCGCAAATCACCGCCGGGAAAATCTGCAGCATCCAGATGCCGCCCAGCAGTTGCAGGTCGATCGCGAACTGCGTTGGCAGGTACAGCACCGCCAGCAGGGCCCCGAACTTCACGACCAGCGAAACGTTCTTGGCGATGCGCGATTCCTGGGCCTCGCTCACGTGTGGGTTGACCCAGGTGCGCCAGATGTTGCGCGTGAACAGGTTGGCCGCGCCGATCGACATGATGGCCGCGGGCACCAGCGCGCCCAGCGCAATCGCGGCAAAGCAGAAACCCGCGAACCATGGCGGGAAGCTGGCGTTGATCAGCGCCGGTACCGCCATCACGCCGGCCTTGACGTCCACGTGCGCGGCCAGCGCCATGTAGCCGAGCAGCCCGATCAGCAGCAGCATCACGCTGTAGGCCGGCAGCCATACGGTGTTGTGGCGGATGGTTTGCGCGCTGTTGGCCGACAGCGTCGCGGTGGTGACGTGCGGGTACAGGAACAACGCGAACGCCGAACCCAGCGCCAGCGTTGCGAACGACCAGTACTGGTCGGGTTTCAGCAATATGCCGGTGTTGCCGCCCTTGGCGTCGAATGCCTGCTGCGCGGCGTGGAAGACCGCGCCGTAACCGCCCAGCTTGATGGGTATGATCACCACTGCGGCGATCACGGTGATGTACAGCATCGCGTCCTTCACGAACGCGATCAGCGCCGGCGCGCGCAGGCCGCTGGAATACGTGTACAGCGCCAGGATCACGAACGCGATGATGAGCGGGCCTTCCTTGCCGATGCCCAGCGCACCCAGGCCCATGGCCTCGAACACCACCTCCAGCCCCACCAGCTGCAGTGCGATATAGGGCATGATCGCCAGCACGCCCGTGATCGCAACCGCCAGCGCCAGGCCGCGGCTGCCGTAGCGGCCCTCGACGAAATCCGCCGAAGTGATCCAGCCGTGCTTGCGGCAGACGTTCCACAGGCGCGGCATGGTGACGAACGCCAGCGGATAGATGAACACCGTGTAGGGGATCGCGAAAAATCCGTAGGCGCCGACCGCATACACCAGTGCCGGCACCGCGATCAGCGTGTACGCCGTGTACAGATCGCCGCCCAGCAGGAACCAGGTGACGAAGGCGCCGAAGCGGCGGCCGCCCAGGCCCCATTCGCCGAGGTTGTCCAGGTCGCCACGCCGCCAGCGTGCCGCGACGAAGCCCAGGACCGTGACCAGCGCGAAGAACAGCGTGAAGACGGCCAGCGCGGTGGCGTCGAATCGCGCGCCGCTCATGCGTGCCATCCGCGATGCACGACCCAGGTCAGCAGCGCGGTCAACAGGATCCAGAGGCACATCCAGACGTAGAAGAACGGTATGCCCAGGAAAGCCGGCTGCGCGCGGTTGAACAGGCCAACCCAAAGCAAGGCAATGAATGGCAGCAGCAACAGCAAACCGTGCAGGGCTTTGCGTGGCATGACGAGGCTCGCTGACGTGGGACAGAAGGTTGCGGGTCGACGGCTGTGGCATCATACGCGGCCTTGCGGCTCGGTCCCCGGGCTTGCGGGTTGCCACCAGGGCCCGGCCTCGCCGTCGGACCGCAGTGGTGGCGCCAGTGGGAGTTGCCATGCCGAGTCAAGTCAATCGCGGACCGCGCCAGATCTGGCTGGCACTGCGCTGGTCGCTCAAGGGCCTGCGCGCGGGCTGGCGCATCGAGGCGTCGTTCCGGCTGGAAGCCATCCTGTGCGTGATCCTGCTGCCGGTCGGGTTGTGGCTGGGCGATGGCGCACTCGAAAAAGCCCTGCTGGCAGGATCCCTGCTGCCGGTGCCGGCCGCTGAAATGCTGAACTCCGGCATCGAGGCCCTGGTGGACAGGCTGTGGCCCGGGCGCGACGAAGTGGCGGGGCGCATCAAGGACATGGGCTCGGCCGCGGTGTTCCTGCTGATGCTGAACGTGCTGGTGGTGTGGGGCGTGATCCTGGGATCGCGGGCGTGGTGATGCCCGTTGCGCGCGGGGGGCGCGCGTGTTGCAATCGCCCGACGGCCGACAGGAGGATTCCCATGCGCGCGCTACGAATGCTGGTTGCGGGTCTCACGCTGCTGCTGGCCTGCGGCGTGCTGTCCGGCTGCGGCTACAACCAGATCCAGCAGAAGGACGAAGCGGTCAAGGCCGCGTGGTCGGAAGTGGTCAACCAGTACCAGCGGCGTGCCGACCTGGTGCCCAACCTGGTCGCAACCGTCAAGGGTTATGCCGCGCACGAGGAACGGGTGTTCCGCGAGGTGACCGATGCACGCGCCAGGGTTGGGCAGGTAACCATCAATGCCGATGATGCGGCATCCCTTGCGAAGTTCCAGGCCGCGCAGGGCGAACTGTCCAGCGCGCTGACGCGCCTGATGGCAGTGTCGGAGAACTACCCCAACCTCAAGGCCGACGGGCTGTTCCAGAACCTGCAGGCGCAGCTTGAGGGCACCGAAAACCGCATCACGGTCGCGCGCAACCGCTACGTCAAGGCGGTGCAGGATTACAACAGTTATATCCGCAGCTTCCCGGAAAACCTTACCGCGAAGATGTTCGGTTACGAGGTGAAGCCAAACTTCACGGTGGCCAACGAAGCCGCGATCTCGACCGCGCCGGAGGTGGATTTCGGCGCGCCGGCGTCGGCGTCCAGCGCGCATTGAGCACACCGTGAAAACCGCGCTGCGTGGCTGGTTGGTGCTTGCCGCCTTGCTGGTCACCGGGGTCGGCGGCGCACGGGCCGACGTGCCGGTACCAGCGCTGAAGGCGCGCGTCACCGACCTGACCGGTACGCTCACCGCGCCGCAGGTGCAGCAGCTGGATACACAGCTCGCGGTGCTGGAGCAGCGCAAGGGCGCGCAGGTGGTGGTGCTGATGCTGCCGACGACGCAGCCCGAGGACATCGCCGCGTACGCCACGCGGGTGTTCGATGCGTGGAAAATCGGACGCCAGGGCGTGGATGATGGCGTGCTGGTGGTGGTGGCCAAAAACGACCATCGCGCGATGATCGAAACCGGCTACGGCCTCGAAGGCGCGATTCCGGATGCCGCGGCCTCGCGCATCATCCGCGAATATCTGTCGCCGAAGTTCAGGGTCGGCGACTTCTACGGTGGTCTTGAGGATACCGTCGGCGCGCTCACCAAGCTGATCGATGGCGAGCCGTTGCCGCCGCCGATGCAAGGGCCGCAGCGCGGCTCCGGTGGGGTCGCGCACGGACAGGATTGGTTCACCGGGTTGCTGGTCGCGGGCTTCGTGCTGACGTGGGCGCGCGCGATGTTTGGCCGGCTGCCGCGCGTGCCGCGGGCCGGGGTGGTTGGTGGGGTGACGGGCGCATTGGCGTGGGCGTTCAGTGGCTTGTGGCCGCTGGGACTGGCGTTCGGGGTACTCGGGTTGTTGCTTGGCTTCGTGGGCGGCGCCGGCGGCACCTACGCCAGCCGCGGCGGCCACGGTGGCTGGGGCGGCTTTGGCGGCGGCGGCTTTGGCGGATTCGGTGGCGGCGGTTTCGGCGGTGGTGGCGGTTTTTCAGGCGGTGGTGGTTCGACCGGCGGTGGCGGGGCTTCGGGGAGTTGGTGATGGATGCGATGCGATGGTTGCGGCACTGGTTTCATGCGCCGGCAAGCCGGGCGTTCCCGCCTGCGGCGATGCAGGAAATCCAGCAGCTGATTGCCCGTGGTGAGGTGCAGCACGACGGTGAAATCTGCTTTGCGGTCGAAGCGCGCCTGCCCGCACGCTACCTGATCGGCGGGCGCCGTATCCGCGAACGCGCGGAAAGCGTGTTCGGCGAGCTGCGGGTGTGGGACACCGAACGCCGCACTGGCATCCTGATCTACGTATTGCTGGGCGACTACACCATCGAGATCATTCCCGACCGCGGCGTGGTGGCGCGGCTGCCCGAAGGCTCGTGGCAGCCCATCATCGCGTGCATGAGCGAGCACTTCCGGCAGGAACACTGGAAGGAAGGCGCGTTGGCCGGCATCGAGGCGACGCACAAGCTGCTGGAGTTGTACCTGCCGCCTGGCCCCGGCCGTCGCAACGAATTGCCGGACGCGCCCGTGGTGCTGTGACAGGAAACTCAGGTCGCCATGGCCACGCGTACGGCGTCGGCCAGCGCGGTAGGCGCTGTGACCGGTGCCTGGCAGGTGAGGCCCGAGCAGACGTAGGCGGCGCCGCCAGCGTGCGCTGCGCGCGCGGCGAGCACGCCGGGCAGCTCGCCCGCCTCCGCGGGAATCAGGAAAGTTTCCAGGGATTCCGCTCCGGCATCTGCATTGGCGCGGACGGCTGAGCGCAGCGCGGCCTGCCAGTCCGCTGCGCGCGCGGCCGGGCAACGCACCACCACCTGCGGGCGTGGGTGGATGGATTCCGTCAACGCACGCAGGAGCATGCAGCAGGCATCCGGGTAGCGCTGCAGGGCGCCCGTGGCTGCGTGCAGTGCCTGCGCCGCGCGGTCGAGATAGCGCGTATCGCCCAGCAGGTGGCCCAGTCGCAGCAGCGCGCGGATCGCCACCGCGCCACCGTTCGGCAAGGCGTCGTCCGTCCAGTTGCCGACGCTGGCAAGCGGCGTCGCGTGCTGCGGCGTCGAAAACCGGAACCCACCCGAGTCCGCGTCGTTGAAGCGATCGACCAGCACGTCGGCCAAGGCGAGCGCCCAGGCGAGATCGCGTGGCTCGAACGTGAGTTGCAGCACTTCCAGCAGCGCGTCCAGCAGCAGCGCGTGGTCGTCGAGGAAACCGGGGATGCGCCATACGGGCGCCGCTGCGTTGGCGTACAACTGGCCGTCGAGCCACACCGCGCTGCGCAGGGCGTCCAGCGCACGGCGCGCCATGTCGGCGCAGCGCGGGTCGTCCAGCAGCCGTGCGCTGCGGGCCAGGCCGGAAATCGCGAGCGCGTTCCACGCGGTCAGGCGCTTGTCGTCGCGTGCGGGCGGTACGCGTTGGCGGCGTACGCTGCGCAGGCGCCGGCGGATGCCTTCCAGCTGCTCCGCGATCACGGCCGGTGGCCGGTTGAACCGTTGTGCGAGCGTGGCGATGGGCACGTCGCGCAACAGATGCCACGCGCGCTCCTCGAAGTTGGGCGGCGCATCCAGGCCGAACGCGGCTTCCGCCAACGCCACCTCGTCCGGGTCGAGCGCGGCTTGGATCGCCTCGCGCGTCCACAGGTAGTACTTGCCCTCGCTGTGCTCACTGTCGGCATCGAGCGAGCTGTAGAACGCGCCATCCGGCGCGGTCATGGCGTGGTCCAGCCAGTCGACGATGCCGCGCGCGGCCGCGAGGGCCGTGTCGCGCAAGGCTGGTTCCGCCGACGGATCGGATGCGAGCCGCGCGTATACCGGCAGCAGTTGCGTGTTGTCGTACAGCATTTTCTCGAAATGCGGGATGCTCCAGTCTGCGTCCACGCAGTAGCGGTAGAAACCGCCGCCCAGGTGGTCCTGCAGGCCGCGCGCCGCCATGTTGGCAAGCGTGAGGCGCGCCATTTCGAGCGCCTGCGCACGGTTGTCGCGCGCGTCCAGCAACCACTCGAGTTCCGTCGCGCGCGGAAATTTCGGGGCGCCCGCGTTGCCGCCGTGGCGCGCGTCGAAGCGCGCGGCGATCCGCTGCAGGGCGGTGGCCTGCACGGCTGCGCCATCGACCGTGCCATTCGCCGTGTCGGCCTGCGCCTGTTGCAGCCACTCGCGCAGTTGTCCGGCTTGTGTGCGCAGCGCGTCCCGGTGCGTGTCGAAATACGCACGCACCCGTTGCAGCACTTCGGGGAACCCCGGCAGGCCATGCCGCGGCGTGGGCGGGAAATACGTACCAACGAAAAATGGCGCGAGGTCTTGCGGGTCGAGGAAGGCCGTCAACGGCCAGCCGCCGCCGCGACCGCTGAGCGCCTGCTGCGCCAGCTGGTAGACGCGGTCGATGTCGGGACGCTCCTCGCGGTCCAGCTTGATGCTGACGAACCCGCGGTTCATCGCGTCGGCGATGCTGGCGTCCTCGAAACACTCGTGCGCCATCACGTGGCACCAATGGCAGGCGCTGTAGCCGATGGAAAGCAGGATGGGCGTGTCGCTGGCACGCGCGTGCGCCAGCGTGGCGTCGTCCCAAGGTTGCCAATGGACAGGATTGCCGGCGTGTTGGCGCAGGTAGGGACTGGACGCGCCGGCCAGCCGGTTGCGTGCGAAATCGTCAGGGTTCATGGCGTCATGCTAACGCGACGCAAGAAAGCATCCGGCCGGGCCGGAGTTCTCCGCGATTGCCGGCGGTTTTCCGGGAGTGGGTGCGACGCGGCACCGGCCCACGCATCGCGCGGCTTGTGGAGATCCACCCGACTGCGTTAGTTTGGCGTGCTTGGAACCGAGGGTTGCCGCGTGAACGAGCCCGTTGAATATCCCGCGTTGTACCTGAAACGCGGCGAGGACGCACGCTTGCGCGCGGGACACCTGTGGGTGTTCGCCAACGAGGTGGACGTCGCGCGCTCGCCACTGGCCTCGTTCCAGCCCGGCGAGGCGTGCGCCGTGGTCGCGGCCAACGGCAGGCCGGTGGGCGTCGGCTACGTCAATCCGCATTCGCTGATCTGTGCGCGGCTGGTCGCGCGCGGCATCGGGCATCCGCTGGACGTGTCGTTGCTGACGCACCGGCTGCAAGTGGCCCTGGCCCTGCGCGAACGGCTGCACGCGGAACCGTTCTATCGTCTGCTGTACGGCGAATCCGACGGCGTGCCCGGTCTGACGCTGGACCGGTTCGACGACGTGGTCGTGGCGCAGGCCACCACCGCCGGCATCGAACGCCTGCAACCGCAGGTTGAGCAGGCGGTGCGGAAAGTGTTCAATCCGCGCGCGATGATCTGGAAGAACGACGCGGGCATCCGCGAGCTCGAAGGCCTGGCGCCCGAGGTCAAGGTTGCATTCGGCGAGCCGCCCGACACGCTGCAGGTGCGCGAAGGCGGGGTGGAGTTCGTGCTGGATGCAACGGGTGGCCAGAAAACCGGGTGGTTCTATGACCAGCGCGCCAACCGTGACGCGCTGGCGCCGCTTGTCCAGGGCAAGCGCGTGCTGGACATGTTCGCCTACTTGGGCGCGTGGGGGCTGCGCGCCGCGGCGATGGGCGCGCAGGAGGTCGTGTGCGTGGATGCCTCGGCCGCGGCGGTCCAGCGGGCCGGGGAAAACGCGGCGCGCAACGGCCTGGCCGATCGCGTGCGGGTTGCTCGGGCCGATGCATTCGACTACCTGAAGGACTTGCGCGAGCGTCGCGAGCATTTCGATGTGGTGATCCTGGATCCCCCGGCCTTCGTCAAGCGCCGGAAGGATCTGAAGGAAGGCGCGCTGGCTTACCGCCGCATCAACGAGCTGGCCATGCAGGTGTTGGCCCGCGACGGCATCCTGGTCACCTGCTCGTGCTCGTACCACATGCCGCGCGCCGGGTTGCTGGATGCGGTCCAGAAGGGCGCGCGCCACCTCGATCGCAACGTGCAGGTGCTGCAGCAGTTGCAGCAGGCGCCTGACCATCCCGTGCATCCGGCGATCCCGGAAACCGATTACCTGAAGGGATTCGTGTGCCGCGTGTTGCCGGCCACCTGAGCGGGCCGCGCACGCCGCGCGGCAAACGGGTGCCCTATCATTGCCGCTTCCGGCAGCGCCGCCGCAACGCACGTGGTGTCTCATGCTGATCGTGGGTCTCGAAGGCAGGCAGCTTGCCGCGCACGAACGCGCGCGGTTGCTGGCACCCGAAGTAAGCGGGGCGATCCTGTTTACGCGCAATTACGCAAGCCGCGAACAATTGCTGGAACTGGTGGCGTCGGTCCGCGCGTTGCGCGGCGACGGCTTCGTGGTGTGCGTGGACCATGAAGGCGGGCCGGTCCAACGTTTTCGCCCGGGGTTTACGCGCCTGCCGCCGCTCGCACGCATCGGCGAGCTGTACCACCGCGATCCCCAGGCCGGCGTCGCGATGGCGGAAATGCACGCCATCGTGATGGCCAGCGAAGTGCGCGCGTGCGGCATCGACCTGTCGTTCGCGCCGGTGGTGGACCTGGCGCGCGGCAACCGCGTGATTGGCGAGCGGGCCTTCGACGCCGACCCGCAGATCGTGGCCGAGCTGGCTGCGGCTTACGTGCGCGG
>JAICHS010000022.1 GCA_025924775.1 Rhodanobacteraceae bacterium | reverse complement strand
GTCGCTCGATCAGGCTCGCGCACTGGCGGCGGCCTTGGCGCCGGGCCGCTCGGTGGTCACGCACGACGGCGTGTGGTTGGGCCCGGGGTTTGCCCGGGTGCGCCGCGCCGAGGGCGGTCACGTCGGTGTGCTCGGTCGCGAGCGCGAACTGCAGGCCGCCACGGCGGAATTGGCCGCGGTCGAGGCGCGCATCGCCGAATTGCAGGAGCGCCAGTCCGGCACGCGCGACCAGCGTCGGGTGGCCGAACAGGCGCGTGACGACGCCCAGCGCGACCTGTACGGCGCGCACCGGCGGCTATCCGAACTGGCGGGGGAATTGCAAAGCCGGCAGGGTCGGGTCGACAGTGCCAAAGCCCGCCTGGCGGCCATCGATGCGGAGCTTGGCAATATCGAATCCGCGTTGGGCGAGGACGAACAACTGTTGCAGGCGGCGCGCGGGCGGATGCAGACCGCCGTCAGCAGCATGGGCGAACACGAACAGGCCCGCGTCGCGCTGGAAACCGAACGTCGGCAATTGCTGGAGCGCCGCGAAGCTGCGCGCGCGGACGCGCAGGAAGCATCCGATGCCGCACACCGCCAGGCGATTTCGCTGGAATCGCAGCGCGTCACGCTGTCCGCGCTGGAGCAATCGCTGGCGCGGATGCATGGTCAGCGCGAACAGCTGGTCCGGCACCGCGATGATCTCGACACGCGGCTGGCCGCAGGCGGCGATCCGATCGTGGCACTGGAGCGCGAACGCCAGGTGTGCCTGGACCAGCGCCTGAACGTTGATCGCAAGATGATCGAGGCGCGCCGGGTGCTGGAAGCTTCCGCCAACGCACTGCAGGAACATGAGCAGGCCCGGCACGCGGCCGAGCAGGCCATGGCCGGCGAGCGCGATGCGTTGGAAAAGCTGCGCCTGGAAGAACAGGGTCAGCGCCTGCGCGCCGAGCAGTTGGCCGAAGCGATCCGTGCGGCCGGGCTTGAAATCGACCCGCTGCTGGCCAACCTCGACGATGCGATCCAGCCCGCCGCGTGGCAGGAGAAGATCGCCGACCTGGACGCGCGCATCACCAAATTGGAGCCGGTCAACCTGGCGGCGATTTCCGAACACGCGGAAGCCGCGCAGCGCAAGGAATACCTGGACGCGCAGACGACCGACCTCACCACCGCGCTGGATACGCTGGAAAACGCAATCCGCAAGATCGACCGCGAGACCCGCGAACGCTTCAAGGACACCTTCGACCGCGTCAACGCCGGGTTCCAGAGCCTGTTTCCGAAGCTGTTCGGCGGCGGCCATGCGTACCTGGAACTGACCGGCGAAGACCTGCTGGATGCGGGCGTAACCATGATGGCGCGGCCCCCGGGCAAGCGGAACAGCCACATTTCGCTGCTGTCGGGCGGCGAGAAGGCCATGACCGCGATGGCGCTGGTGATGTCGATCTTCAACCTCAACCCCGCGCCGTTCTGCCTGATGGACGAGGTGGACGCGCCCATGGACGAAGGCAACGTCGGGCGCTTCGGGCAACTGGTGCGCGACATGTCCGAGAAGGTGCAGTTCCTGGTCGTCACCCACAACAAGGCCACCATGGAAATGACCCACCAGTTGTGCGGCGTCACCATGCGCGAACCGGGCGTGTCGCGGCTGGTGCAGGTGGATCTTGCCGAGGCCACGCGGTTGGCGGGCGTGGCGGCGTAGGGCGGGTGCCAGCCGCCTTCGGTCATTCCGTTTGGCGGGGTTGTTCGCATCATCCATGCTGCCCACCGCTCGCTTGCGCTCAGGGCCGCCTCCGGCGGTCCAAATTAATTTGTCGCTGCACTTCTCCCGCTCTACATCAGCATTCCTTCGCGTGTGCGGTGCTTCTTTGCTAGAGTTCGCGTCGTGAACCCCGAAGCCATCTCGCCGACCACCTTGCGCATCATCATCGCCGTGATCGGCGTGCTGATCCTTGCGGGCATCTATTTCTTCGGGCGCCCGCGCCAACCCGGCCAGGGTCGCCGCTTGTTGCCGCGCAAACGCGACGATGCGCGGATCGAGCCCATGCTGGGCGAAACCGATGTCGATCCCGATGCCGCCGCAGCTCCGCAGCAGGGTGAGTTGGACGTTGCCTTGCAGCGCGAGCTGGACCGGCTGGGCGCCACCATGACCGCCGATCGTGATGGCGACGGTGGGGCGCCGTCGCGGTCGCCCGCGAAACCGGCCGCGCCCAGCACCGAAGGCCAGCGTCCCCACGAGTTCCCGGTGGATCGCATCGTCACGTTGTTCGTGGTTGCGCCCGAAGGGCAGGTTTTCGGCGGAAGCGACATCGTGGTGGCGGCGGAAAAAGCCGGCCTGCGCTTTGGCGCGATGCACATCTTCCACCGGCTGGTGGAAGGGCGTCCCGAGGCGGGGCCGGTATTCAGCATGGCCAACATGGTCAAGCCCGGCTACTTCGACATGGGTCGGATTGCCGAGCTGGACACGCCCGGCGTGACCTTTTTCGCAACCTTGCCAGGCCCGGTGTCGGCGCTGGATGCGTGGGAAGCGATGTTGCCGGCCGCGCAACGCATCGCCGAGCTGCTGGATGGCGAGCTGCTGGACGAGGACCGCAACGCGCTGGGTCGCCAGCGCATCGCCGGCCTGCGCGAGGAATTGCGCGCATGGGATCGTCAGCACGAAGGCGAACCGGTGCGGCTGCCGCCGCGGCGTTGAGGCATTCGTTCGCGGCATCCATTCGAGGGCTTGCACATGGCTTACCCCAGTCCCGCGTTCCGCGAGGACCGCATCGAGGTTCTGCACGCAGCGATCCGCCGGTTGCACTTCGGGCTGCTGGTGACGCGGCCCGGTGGCGCGTTTGCAACGTCCTACCTGCCGTGGCGCCTGGACCCTGAGCGCGGCCGCAACGGCACGCTGGTTGGCCACCTTGCCCGCTACAACCCGCAGTGGCAGGTGCCGTCGGCAGGCGAAGCCGCGCTGGTGGTATTCCAGGGGCCGCAGGCCTACGTGTCGCCTGCGTGGTATCCGGGCAAGCGCGACGATCCTCGCCAGGTGCCGACCTGGGATTACCTCGCGGTCGAAGTACGCGGCCAGCTGAAGGCCTTCGAGGACGACGCGCGCCTGTACGACCTGCTGGTATGGCTGACCGAACACAACGAGGCCGGACGGGAACCGCGCTGGCACGTCAGCGACGCGCCGGACGACTATGTGCGTTCGGAGATGCGCCACATCGTCGGCATCGAAATCGAAATTGACAGTCTGGTCGGGCGTTACAAACTCAGCCAGAACCGCGATGCGGCCGATCAGGAAGGCGCGCGCGCGGGCCTTGCCGCCCGGCCCAGCGAGCGCGAGCACGCACTGGCCGAGGCGATTGCCGTCACCCAGCGCGAACGGTCGCGGCGCGGAAGCAGCGCCGCACCATCGTCATGGCGAAGGCGATGCCCCAGGCGCAGCCAGCAGGCGCCGCAGGCCCGCGCTAAATCCGCGCAGCGTGGCGGCGGCGTCGCCCACACACGCCGCTCCGTGCATGATCGCGAGCGTGCCAGGCGCCAGCGCCGCCAGGCGTTCCAAAGTTGCCGCGGTGTGTGGCGTCCAGGGAATACTGTCGTGGAACGGGCTGCGCTGGCCGGCCGCGAAGTCGCGCAGCGCGGGTTCCAGCACGTCGTCGATCACGGGCGCGGGGTTGCCATGCTGCAGCAGCAGGTCGGATGCGAACAGCACGCGCGCAGTGGTGTCGTACAGCAACGATGATTCCCAGTTGTGCGGCACGTAGGGCGTCACGAGGAATTGGAACGTGTGGCGGCCTGTCGCGAAGCTCGCGGCGTCCTCCAGCACGCGCGCGGGCCGGATCGCGAAATCGTTGATGCAGGTGGCGGCGGCCAGCAGCCCCGCCAGTGGTGTCGCGTGCGGTGCCGCCGCGAGCCATTGGTTGAGCGAGCCGCACTCGTCCGACTCGAAATGGCTGAAACCGATCCAGCGCAATGCGGCCACGTCGATCAGTGACGCGACGGCCATGCGGGTTTCGGCAAACAGCGCGTTCTGGCCGGTGTGGTACAGCAGCGGCTCGTCGTCGCGCACCAGGAACTGGTTGAACTGCAGGTCGGCGGCCTTGACGTAGGTACTGATCCGGAACACGTCCGGGGCGATTTCGGTGATGGTGGTCATGCAGGGATGCTCATGCGAGGCTCTGTGCCGAGTCGTTCATTGCGGTAGGTAGGCGCCGGCGAACCCGCGCTCCGAGTCGCCATACAGGCCGACGAGGTGTTGGGCCGGCGCCCAGTCGTGCATGAAGGCCGTGATCTGGGTGGCGTCACCAACCAGGCAACCGATCTTGGTGCGCCCGTCGCGGGTCTTCACCGCCGATACGCAGCACTGGCCCTCGCGCGCCGCCGCCATCAGCAGTTCCGCGACCGGCCGCCCGCGCATGTCGGCGGCGGTGACGCCGGGCGCGAGCTGCAGGCGGGGCGCTTCGCGTAGCGCGCGCCGCGCGGCTTCGACGTCCGCGATGACGGCGTCCTCGGCACGGCGTTCGAATACCGCGCGTGCGGTCACGTGCCAGCGCATCAGGGCGTCCGGGTCCACGCCCGGGCACGCGCCGGCATAGGCTGCGCCCAGGCAGTGGTCGGCGGCCGCAGTCAGGCGCATTTCCTCGGTGACGGACACCTTGCAGCCCAGCGCGTCGGTCAAGGCCGCAACGGTTTGCCCGAGGCTCGACGCCGTCCAGAATTCCGCAGGCGGACGGCCATAGCCGGGATCACCCGCGTGGTGGTGGTCGATGCGCGCCACGCCAGGCGGCGCGTGGCCGACGCATTCCACCAGCCACGCCTTGCCGCCGGCGGCAAGCGCCGCGGAGGCTTCCGCCGGTGCGGCGGCGGCGTAGGCGTTGGCCGGATACACGCGCTTGCCGTCGACGGTCGCGTACACGCAGGGCGCGTGGACGTCCGCCAGCAGTTTTTCGATCGCGCGCATCTCGGGATCGGATGCACCCAGTACGAACATCGCATTCTGCACGCTGTACTCCCCATCGGATTGCGCGGTCATTACGGCAGTGTAGGACCACGCGGGTGCGCGAACGTTCGCGCGCTCATCCGGCGTAGCATCGGGCCAGCCGCTCCAGCGCCGCGGCGACGGCGGCCGTCGGCGTGGCCAGGTTCATGCGCTCGAAGCCGGCGCCTTCCGAGCCGAACACCGTGCCTTCGTCGAAGAACACCAGCGCCTGTTGTTCGTTGATGGATTGCAGCTCGTCCGCGGTCTTGCCGAAGCCGCGAAAATCCAGCCATTGCAGGTAGGTGCCTTCAAGTTCAAATGCCTTGACGCGCGGCATGCGCTTCGCCATGAAGTCGCGCACCAGCAGGCGGTTGTGGTCGATGAGGGCGAGCAGGCCGTCGAGCCACGCCTCGGCCTGGTCGTAGGCCAGCTCGCAGGCCTTGTAGCCCAGCGTGGTCAGGAAGATGAAGCCCGTCGCGTCGCGCTCGGTCACGAAGCGTGCGCGCAAATCGGCGTCGGGAATCACGATGTTGCTGGCCTGCATGCCCGCGAGGTTGAAGCTTTTGCTGGGCGCGGTGCAGACCAGGCAGCGCTGCGCGATGTCGGCGCCGACGGTCGCGAGCACGGTGTGCCGGTGGCCGGGCATCACGAGATCGAAGTGGATTTCGTCACTGACCACGATCACGTCGTTGGCCAGCGCGATGTCTGCGACGCGGCGCAGTTCCGCGCGCGTCCAGACGCGACCGGTGGGGTTGTGCGGGCTGCACAGCACCAGCAGCTTGTTCGCGGGGTTGGCGGCCAGCCGCTGCAGGTCGTCAAAATCGATCGCGTAGCGCCCGTCGCGAATCACCAGCGGATTGCGTGCGATGCGGCGGTGGTTGCTTTCGATGGCGGCGTAGAACGGGTAGTACGCGGGCGTCTGCACGATCACGCCATCGCCCGGTTGGGTATAGGCGCGCACGGCCGTGAAGATGGCCGGAACCACGCCGTTGCTTTGCACCAGCCAGTCGGGATCGACTTCCCAGCCGTGGCGCCGGTGCATCCAGCCGAGCACCGCCTGGGTGAATGCCGTGGGCGGACGGGTGTATCCGAACACCGCGTCGGTCATGAATGCCTGCAAGCCGTCGCGGATTTCCGGCGCGATCGGCAGGTCCAGGTCGGCCACCGAAAACGGCGGAATGCCGGGCGGCACCTCGGGATTGGCGTCGTGCATCGCGGCCCACTTGGCCGAGCTTTGCGCGCTGCGGTCGACCAACGTGGTGAAATCATGGTGTGACATGCAAAGGCTCCTGTTTACCACGCGCCGCGGTGTTCCGGGACCCGAGCGATCATCGGCAGCGCGATGATGAACAGCAAGGCCGCGGCAACGTAGAACCATGCCTGCGCCATGCCCGGGTCGTGCGCGCCCGCGATCACCGCGGTCGCCACGGATACGGTGACGATCGAACCCACCTGCAGCGCCATCGTGCGCAGCGCGGCCAGGGTCGAGGAATGCTCGGGCGCCAGTTGCAGGCCGGCGTTGCGGCTGGCGGGATTGCTGAAGCCGCGCCCCGCCCCGATCAGGAAGGTCGCCGCTGCCAGCCACGCGTACGGTGTCATCGTCGCGGGCGGGTGCAACGCCAGTGCCAGCATGCCGATGATCACGACGCTCATGCCCACGTACAGTGGCATGCGATGGCCCGTCCGCCGCAGGGCCAAGGCCGCCGTCAGGGTCAGGATGATGGCCGCCGCGCCCTGCGCGATCAGCAGCGTGCCCGAAGCCAGTGCGCCGATGCCGTAGCGTTCCGTGGCGTACAAGGGCACGAGTGCGATCACGCCCGACGTGATGCCGCCGTACACGGCATTGAAAAGATTCACCGCGCCAAAACCCGCACCGTGGATCAGGTGCGGTTCGATGAACGGTCGGCTTGCGTAATTGACGTGGCGGAAAAACGACCAGGTCGACACCAGGCACACCGCCAGCGGCGCCAGGAACATCGGCGACCACGGGCTGGCGCGCGCCTCGCCAAGGTAACTCGCGGCCAGCATGCCCGCGAGCAGGCCGAGGCCCAGCACGCCCATGCCGAACGCGTCCATGCCGGGGCGCGCATCAGCGTCGCGTGGCGGATCCCGGGGAATGAACTTGCGCGACAACACGACGATCGCGATGCCGATCGGTACGTTGACGAAAAACACGCCGCGCCAGCTCCAGTAGGTCACGAACAGGCCACCGAAGATGGGCCCGATCATTGAGCCGATGGGGAAGATGCTGCCGAACAGGCTGACCGCGCGGTCGCGCGAGTCGCCAAAATAATCTACCACGATGCCGGTGGCCGACGGCGTGAAGCCTGCGCCGCCCGCGGCCTGCAGCGCCCGCAGCGCAATCAGCACGTAGATGTTGTCGGCGAGCCCGCAGCACAGCGACGCCAGCGTGAAGGTGACGACCGAGGCAATGAACACGCGGCGCCGTCCGTACCACTCGCTCAGCTTGCCGCTGATCGGCAGCATCAGCACGAAGCCGAACGAATACGCGGTCAGCGTCCAGCCGGCCCAGTTGATGGTGGTGTCGAGTCCGTGCTCGATTGCGTGCAGCGCGGTCGCGACGATGGTCGAATCGACCGCCATCATGATCAGCGCCAGCGACACCGTTGCGAACACCACCGTGCGTCGTACCGGTGGGCGCACTCCGGGCGCGGATAGCGTGTGGGCGTCAGGCGCGTCCACGGCGCCTTGTACCCCTGGCGGCAGGCAATGATGGGATGAAGGGGAACACGCTGCGCGGGACCGGAAGGTGGTGGCGTGCGTGGAGGCCGCGGCGCCGACCGCCTATTCTAGCCGTTGCCGGTTGCCCGCGATGGACGACGCGCGGCGCGTGGCCGCGTCGGGAACGTCGATTGCATTCAGGCGCGCACCGCGTGCCAGACCCACAGGCCGAACGCACCGATGGCGACGACCCAGATGGCCACGATGATGACTGCCATGGCGCGGCTGGTGGGGCCGTCCGCGGCGCGTGCGGCCCTGACTCGCGCATCGTCCAGAACCTCGGCGGGAAGCAGCCGCAGCACCAGCATCAAGCCCAGCGGCACGATCACCAGATCATCCAGCAGGCCCAGGATCGGAATGAAATCGGGGACAAGGTCGATGGGGCTCAGCGCGTAGGCCGCCACCCCGAACGCCAGCAGGCGCGCCAGCCTGGGCGTGCGCGGGTCGCGTGCCGCGAAGTAAACGACGAGTGTTTGCTGCTTCAGCCCGCGAGCCCAGCGGTGGATGCGTGACATGAGGGCCTGGTATCCGGGTCAACAATGTTCGAAAGCCCGAGCCCGCCCGCGTCGGTAGTGCCCGCCGACCGCGGGATCAGGCTGCAAGCTG
This sequence comes from Rhodanobacteraceae bacterium, assembly GCA_025924775.1. Classification (GTDB taxonomy): domain Bacteria; phylum Pseudomonadota; class Gammaproteobacteria; order Xanthomonadales; family Rhodanobacteraceae; genus 66-474. The sequence continues at coordinate 8,627 of JAICHS010000022.1, read as the reverse complement.
CCGTACCAGCTCGATGTATTTCTGCCGGGCCTCGCTGACCTGCATGCCGCGCAGGCGGGTCCACGCTTCGTACTTCGCGGTGTTCACGAAGTCGAAGAAGCCGGGCTTGGGGCCGTTGACGTCGCCGTCGGTGGCCTGCTTGTACAGCGCGTAGAGTTTCAGCAGGGTGTCGTTGTCCGGCCGCGACGGCAGCTGTTTGACGTCCTCGGTGGCGCGCCGGAATTCGGCGTCCAGCTCGTCGGTGGCCATGGCGGCTCAGGCTTTGGGCTTGGCGCGCTTGCTGGCGGTGTGCGGCTTGGTGGCCGGCTTGCGGCCGCCGCGAATCTCGCGCGCCAGTGCGTCGATGCGGGCCGACAGTTCCTGGATGTCTTTGTGGCTGGGCATCTGCATGCGCTGCAACGTGCGCGTCATGCGTTCGTCGAAAGCCTGCTCGATCTTGCCCATCGCCGCGTTGGTGCGCTTGCGCGCTGCTTCCACCCACGGCGTGGTCTGATCGCGTGCCTGCTGCACCTGCTCCTGGGTGTAGGCATGGGTTTTTTCCTGGATGCGCACGCCTTCCTCGACCAGCGCATCGAAAAACTTGCCGCCTTCCTGTTGCGTGCGTGACAACGCGCCCAAGCCGGCCAACCAGATCTGCTGCGCGGAATCCATCACGCCGCGGCTGAATCGCTGGCCGGAGGTGGCCGCGTCCCTGGCAGCCTTGAAGGGGTCGGGTTGGTCGGTCATGGCGGCTTCTCCTTCGTACGGGATGTCCAATGTACGCTTTTTTCGCATGATCGTCCCCGATCGCCGTGGCCTCCACTGGACCGATCACCCGGATGGTTTGGAGCGAAGGTCTTCCCGGGATGGTGTTCCACGATCTGGATCTCCAACGCGGCTGACTGCGACCGGCGTCAGGGCACGCGGCCATTCCTGCAGGCCGGGCAGGGCGGCCAGGTGCGCAAGCTCGGTCAGGAACCGGCTGCGCGGCAGCGTGCGCGCGCCCATGCGCAGCAGGTGCGGGTTGGGCACCTGTGCGTCGATCCACGGGAACCCCCGGTCGCGCAGCGCGTGCGCCAGCGCCAGCAGGGCGACCTTGGACGCGTTGTCGCGGCGCGAGAACATCGATTCCGCGCTGAACATACGGCCCACCGCGACGCCGTAGGTTCCCCCGACCAGCGTGTCGCCGTCCCAGACCTCCAGGGAATGCGCGTGGCCCAGCCGGTGCAGGTTGGCGTAGGCTGTCAACATGTCGGGCGTGATCCAGGTGCCGGGCTCGCCGTCGCGTGGCGCGGCACACCCGCGCATCACGGCCTCGAAGGCGCGATCCATGCTCCATTGCCAGCGGCACTTGCGAATGAATTTCGCGAGACTGTGCGAGCAGTGCACGCCATCGGTGGCGAATACGCAGCGCGGGTCCGGCGACCACCACAGCAACGGGTCGCCTTCGGAATACCACGGGAACACGCCGTGCGCGTATGCGGCCACCAGCCGCCCGGGCGACAGGTCGCCGCCGAACGCGAGCAGGCCGTTGGGTTCGGTCAGCGCGCCCGCCGGGTCGGGGAAGGCGTTGGGCGCCAGCGCATCCAGCGACGGGATGCGGGTCATGGCATGGGGCCGGACGGTGCGGAGTCGGACGGTGCGGAGTCGTGCGCGGCGAATGGGGAATGCGCAGCCAGCTCGCGGCCGCGCGCGGCCAGCACGGCGTGCTCGCGTTCCAGCGATGCGCGGACCGCCGCGCGAAATTGCGCGTCGGCAATGTAATGGCGTGAATAGGTGCGGGCGGGCAGGAATCCGCGCGCCAGTTTGTGCAGCCCTTGCGCGCCCGGTTCGAAGCGGCGCAGGCCGCGCCTGAGGCACTCCGCGATGCCCTGGTAATAGCAAAGTTCGAAGTGCAGGCCCGGCACCGGTTCGAGCGCGCCCCAGTAGCGACCGTACAGGGTGTCGCCGCTGGACATGAACAGCGCGGCCGCCACGATGCCGCCGGCGTCGCGCGCAAACGCCACGTGCGAGCGCGTGGGGAAGGCACGCCCAAGGTGACGGAAGAAGTCCAGCGTCAGCGTGGGCGTGTTGCCCTTTTCGTCGAAAGTGTGGGTGTACAGGTGGTGCATGCTGCGCCATTCATCGTCGCTGAGCGAACCACCGTCGCGGAATTCGCATTCAAGCCCGGCCTGCGCAACCTGCGCGCGTTCGTGGCGGACCGCGCTGCGGCGTTTGTGCGTCAGGGCGTCGAGGTAGTCCTGGAAGTCGCGCCAGTCGCCCGGGTTGTGCCACTGGAATTGCCAGTCCGAACGCGCCAGCCAGGCGTCATCGAAGGCGTCGGCATCGCCTTCGCCCAGAAAGTCCACGTGCAGCGAAGACAGCCCGGTGCGGTCGGTCAGCTCGCACAGGGCCTTGGCCAGGGTTGCGCGATACCCTGCGGCAGCCGGCCCGGCACCGGTCAGCAGGCGCGGCCCGGTCACGGGCGAGTAGGGCACGGCGCACAGGAATTTCGGGTAGTAGTCGTGGCCCGCGCGTTCCCAGGCGTCGGCCCACGACCAGTCGAACACGTACTCGCCGTGTGAATTACCCTTGAGGTACAGCGGCACTGCGCCCACCAGCGCGCCATCGGCATGCAGCGTCAGGTGCTGGGGGCGCCAGCCGAACGCGCTGCGGATGCAGCCGGTGTGCTCCAGCCCGGCAAGAAACGCGTGCGCAATGAACGGGTTGTCGCTGGCGGCCAGCCCGTCCCAGTCGGCGGCGTCGATGGCGTCGATCGATTCGTGCGTGTGCAGTTCCAGCATGGGTGCATTGTAAGATGTGGCGACACCGCCACGGCTGCCCGCACTACCCGGCCCGGGACCTGCTTGACTAAGCGTGACCGCCCAAGCGCACCGTGAACGACGGAGGGATCCCTGATGTAAATCGTGGAACGGCGTCCCGCCTGGCACCGGGTGGCCGCGGCTCCCCGGCGTGTTGGATAAGCCGCTGCGTCAGGGTGCTGCGCTACCCGAAGTACCCGGGCGCTGGAAATCAGCGCGTGACCTCGTCATGCTGCGCGTGCGCTTCGATCTGCTGCCGGCGACCTGGCGACAGCATTTGCTGGTGGGCGACAGGGTGGGGGAGCACTCGCGACGTGGTTTACCTGCGACTGCACTTTTTTGATCACGACATCCCGGTGGTGCAGGATTTCTGGCATGCTGGCGACCCGGATGTCATGCCGGGTGCGGCCATCCGGGTCTTGTGCGCTGCGGCCCGAAAGCTCGGGTTCGCGGCCGTGGAGGTGCGCCTCGCCGCGCGGCAAGTCGCGGCAAGGCGTGGACACACGAGGGTTTCGTGGAGCGCAATCGCCACCGCATGAAAATGGGGTGGCTGAATGAGCATCTGGCCGGCGCGCATGGTGCCGGGATGCACTTGACGGAGCTTGACAACGATGGCTGACGGTTTGCTACTAGATATGCTGGTCAGGGAGCCGCCGCGAACGCGTCGCGCAGCATGAGCCAATCACCACCACCCGTCATGTACGTGCGCTCGCCGCACGGCGACATCGCCTACCGCGTGCAGGGCGATGGCCCGGCGAATTTGCTGCTGGTCAACCCGATGAGCCGCAGCATCGAAACGCTGTGGGATTACCCGGCGTGCGCGACGATGCTGGCCCGACTGGCCGAGGGCCGGCGCCTGATCGTGTTCGACCGCCGCGGTTGTGGCATTTCCGATCCGCTGCCCTCGGACGTGCCGCCCACCTGGGAAGACTGGCTGGAAGACATCCTGAGCGTGCTCGACCACCTGGGTGCGCGCGACGTTTCGCTGCTGGCCGAGCGCGATGCCGCGGCGGCTTCGATGTTGTTTGCGGGCAGCCATCCCGATCGCGTGCGCGCACTGGTGTTGTGCAATACCAGCGCGCGCTTTCGGGTGGCGCCGGGGTACGCGTGCGGCCAGAGCGAAGAGCGCTCCGAGCAGCTGTCGGCCATGTGGGACAGCGCGTGGGGCACCGAGCGCATGGTGTCGCAGACCCGCGAACTGCTGACCGGCGACCCGGATTACGTGCGCTGGGTGATGCGGATGCAGCGGGTTTCGTATTCGCCGCGCCGGGCCGGGGCGGAATTCCACTACATCATCAATTTCGACGCGCGCTCGGTGCTGGCCTCCATCCATGCGCCCACCTTGATCCTGCACCGCCGGGATTTCGGCGTCATCCCGGTCACGCACGCCGAATACCTTGCCGCGCACATCGCAGACGCGCGGCTGGAAGTGCTGCCGGGCGGCGACATGGACGTGCTGGTGCCCGGCGACGAACGACCGCTCGTGTTCATCGGCGACTTTCTGGGCCGCCTCGGACCGGCCACGCCTTCGGACAGCGCGCTGACCACGGTGGTATGCCTCGACATCGCGCAGGCGACGCAGTTGGCCGCCAACCTGGGCGATGCGCGTTGGCAGGACTTGCTGGTGCGCCAGCGTGCGATCGTGCGCGCCGAGCTCGCGCGCTTCGATGGCCACGAGTCGGGGCGGTCGCGGGATGGCTTCGTCGCCAGCTTCGACGGGCCCGCACGCGCTTTGCGGTTCGCCCACGCGGCGCGGCAGGCCCTGCGCGACTACCTGCGGGTGGACATCCGGGTCGGCGTGCACACCGGGCAGTGCGTGCGCACGGGTGAGCATGTTGCCGGGCCGGTGGTGGAGGTCGGGGCCGCCGTGTTGCAGGCCGCGCAAGCCGGCGAGGTGTTGGCGACCGCGGCCGTACGGGAACTGGGCGCAGGCTCCGGCGTTGACCTGCGCGAACGCGGGTCGCGACCCCTCGATGGCGTGCCGGGGCGCTGGCAGCTCTACGCGCTGGAAGGCTGACGCCGCGCGGCGTCAGCCGGTCAGGCCGATCGAATCCAGGAAGCGCTCGGCATCCAGCGCCGCCATGCAGCCGAAACCTGCCGAAGTGACGGCCTGCCGGTAAACGTGGTCGGCCACGTCGCCCGCCGCGAACACGCCGCGCACCGACGTCGCGGTGGCGTTGCCATCCAGGCCGCTGTTGATCCGGATATAGCCGTTGCGCATGTCCAGCTGGCCTTCGAACACACCGGTATTGGGCGTGTGGCCGATCGCCACGAACATGCCGGTGACCGCGAGGTCGCGCTTGCTGCCGTCGGCGGTGCTGACGAGGCGCAAGCCGGTGACGCCGGTGGCGTCGCCGAGCACCTCGTCGACGGTATGGTTCCACACCAGCTCGACCTTGCCGGCGTTGGCCTTCTCGAACAACTTGTCCTGCAGGATTTTTTCCGCGCGCAGTTTGTCGCGGCGGTGTACCAGCGTGACCTTGCGGCCGATGTTGGCGAGATACAGCGCCTCCTCGACCGCGGTGTTGCCGCCACCGATCACGGCGATGTCCTGGTTGCGGAAGAAGAATCCGTCGCAGGTCGCGCAGGCGGACACGCCCTTGCCCTTGAACTTGTTTTCCGAATCGATGCCGAGATATTTGGCGTCGGCGCCGGTGGCGATGATCAGCGCGTCGCAGCTGTACTCGCCACTGTCGCCCTTCAGCTTGAACGGGCGTTGCTTCAGGTCGACGGTGTGGATGTGGTCGAACACGATTTCGGTGTTGAAGCGCCCCGCGTGCTCGGCCATGCGTTGCATCAACTCGGGGCCCTGCACGCCCTTGGCGTCACCGGGCCAGTTGTCGACGTCGGTGGTGGTGGTCAGCTGGCCGCCTTGCGTCAGGCCCGTGATCAGCAACGGCTGCAAGTTCGCGCGCGCCGCGTACACGGCGGCGGTGTAGCCGGCCGGGCCGGAGCCGAGGATCAAAAGGCGACTGTGTTTGGGAGGGCTCATGCTGGTCCTTGGAGTTTGCATTTACGACAGGCGCCGGTGTGGCCACCGAGGCGCGTCCCGCCTCGTGGCAAACCGCGTGGGGGTGGCACCGCCGACCATGCAGAATGGGGAGTCGCACGGGTGTTTGCAAGCCTGTCGCGCACGTCAGGCCTGGCCGGGCAGTGCGTGCAGATACCGGTGCGGGATGCGTTTCAATCCGCACACCAGCCGATAGGCGCTGGTGTGGCAGTGCTCCGCCAGTTCGACCACGCGCGGCGCGGTGCCCCACAGCTGGACCGTGCTGCCGACCGTGGCATCGGGGTGGTCGGTCAAATCGACCGTCAGCATGTCCATCGACACACGACCGATCGTGCAACCGGGTCGGCCGTCGATGGTGACCGGCGTGCCATTCGGCGCGAACTGCGGATAGCCATCGGCGTAACCTGCGGCCACCACGCCGACGCGGGTCGGGCGTTCGGCGATGAAGCGCGCGCCGTAGCCGACCGGCTCACCGATGCCGATTTCGCGGGTCGCGATGACGTCGGCCTCGAGCGTCATCACCGGCCGCAATGCTTCGCGGTGTGCATGGGTTTGGCCGTGCAGCGGGTCGGCACCGTACAGCATCAGGCCGGGGCGCGCCCAGTCGTTGTGCGCTTCGGGCCAGCCGAGCAGCGCGGCTGAATTGCTGACACTGACGGCGCCCGGAAGGCCAGCGGTGGCCTGCCTGAAAGCATCCAGTTGCTCACGCGTGCGCGTGCTGGCCAGCTCGTCGGCGCGCGCCATGTGCGTCATCAGCACGGGCGGCGCGACCCAGGCCAACGCCGCCAGGCGTGCGTGCGCGTGGCGGAAGGCCACCGGAGAAAGTCCGAGCCGGTGCATGCCGCTGTCCAGCAGCAGCCATACGTTGAGCGGCGCCGATGCGTGGAAGGCTTCCACGGCGGCCAACTGTTCGGGTGAGCCAACCACGGTCCACAGGTTGTGTTCGACAACCAGCGGCAATTCGCTGGCCTCGAAGCAGCCTTCCATCAACAGGATGGGCTTGGCGATGCCTGCCGCGCGCAGTTCCAGCGCTTCCTCGATGCAGGCGACGCCGAAGCCGTCGGCCTCGGCTTCCAGCGCCCGCGCACAGGCGACGGCGCCGTGGCCATACGCGTCGGCCTTGACGATCGCCAACGCCTTGCCGCCGGCCAGCCGACGCGCCAGGCGATAGTTGTGGCGCAACGCGTCGAGGTCGATCAGGGCACGGGCCGGACGCATCAACCGGCGGCCTGTGCGCCAAGGTAACGGAAGATGTCCAGGCCTTCGCTGTCGATTTCGGGGCGGCGGCCGCTGACGAGGTCGGCGAGATAACGCCCCGAACCCGTGGCCATGGTCCAACCAAGCGTGCCGTGACCCGTGTTGAGGTATAGGTTGCGGAACGGCGTCGCGCCAATGACCGGCGTGCCGTCGGGCGTGGCCGGGCGCAGGCCCGTCCAGAAGGTTGCGTGGGCCAGGTCGCCACCGGCGGGGTAGAGGTCGGTGACGACTTTTTCCAGGGTGGCGCGACGGCGTGGGTTGAGCGACAGGTCAAAGCCCGCGATCTCGGCCATGCCGCCCACGCGGATGCGCGCATCGAAGCGCGTTACCGCGACCTTGTAGCTTTCGTCCAGGATGGTGGACGTGGGCGACTTGTCGGCGTCGATGATCGGCAGGGTCAGCGAGTAGCCCTTGAGCGGGTACACCGGCAGGCGCAGTCCCAATGGCGCGAGCAGCCGCGGCGTGTAGCTGCCGAACGCGACCACGTAGGCGTCGGCGGTTTCCAGTTTGTCGCCGATCGCGACGCCGGCGATGCGGTCGCCGTCGCGGCGCAGCCCGGACACCGTCTGGTTGTAACGGAATTCCACGCCACGCGCCGCCGCGAGCGCGGCCAGTCGCTGGGTAAACAGGCGGCAATCGCCGGTCTGGTCGCGCGGCAGTCGCAGCGCGCCCACCAGCTTGTCGGCCGTCGCCGCGAGCGCCGGCTCCACGCGCACGATCCCGGCGCGGTCCAGCACCTCGTAAGGCACCTCGTACTGGCGCAGGATTTCGATGTCGCGCGCCGCGGCGTCCAGCTGCTTCTGGGTGCGGAACAGCTGCGTCGTGCCCAGCTGGCGGCCTTCGTAGTTGATGCCGGTGGCATCGTGCAGCGCGTTGATGCAGTCGCGGCTGTAGTGCGACATGCGCACCATGCGCGCCTTGTTGACGGCGTAGCGGGCGGTCGTGCAGTTGCGCAGCATCTGCCACAGCCAGCGGTGCGCGCGCAGGCCCTCGAAGGGCTGGATGAACAGCGGGGCGTCGCTTTCGAACAGCCACCCCAGCGCCTTCAGCGGCACGCCGGGCGCCGCCCATGGCGAGGTGTAGCCGAACGACAACTGGCCGGCGTTGCCGAAGCTGGTCTCCTTGGCGGGCCCGGGCTCGCGATCGACCACGCTGACCTCGTGCCCCGCCGCGCGCAGATACCAGGCGCTGGCGGTGCCGACCACGCCGCTACCAAGAACCAGAACTCGCATGTTCGCCTCGTGTCCGCAGGATCCGCCGCGCCGGCCACAAACCGCCGCGGCTGGCCTCTATATGGGGTCGGCGTGGGCGGGTATCACCCGGTTGTGCCGGTGGATGCGGCCTTGCGGCGCGATCCCCCGGCGCCGCAGCCTGCGGCCCTCGTGCGGCGGCGCGCATCATCTCACACACGCGCCGGCGTTGGCATCTGCGGAAAGTCTGGGCGCGCCACCGACTGGCGCCGGAACGCCGTTATAGTTCGGGGCGCAAATGACGATGCGGAACGAGGTTGCAGCGCGTGGCACATGCGAAGGGGCAGGCGAGACCAAGGTCGAATGGCATGAGCGAGCGGACGCGCAGGC
>JAICHS010000021.1 GCA_025924775.1 Rhodanobacteraceae bacterium | reverse complement strand
GGACAGCACGCGCCGGAAGGCCTTGCCACCCGCCTCGCCGTGGAACAGCCCCAGCAGGTGCCGCGTGATCGCCGCCAGGCGGATGCCGCGAGCGAGTTGCGCCTCGATGTAACCGCGCATCTCAAGCAACACGGCCTCGCGTGCAGGCGCCGGCGCACCCGTCAGCGCGGCATCGATGCACGCCAGTGCATACGGTGCGTGATACGCCAGCCGGCCCAGCATCACGCCATCGACGTGCCGCAAGTGCTCGCGCACCGCAGGCAGGCCATCGATGCCGCCGTTGATCACCACCGCGAGCTGCGGAAACTCCTGCTTCAGGCGATACACGCGCGCGTAGTTGAGCGGCGGCACCTCGCGGTTCTGCCTGGGCGACAAGCCCTTCAGCCACGCCTTGCGCGCATGCACGATCAACACCCCGACCCCCGCCTCGACCATGCAGCGCGCGAACGCGAACAGGTCGGCATCGTCGTCCTGGTCGTCCACGCCGATCCGGCACTTCACGGTCACGGGAATCGCCACCGCCGCGCGCATCGCCGTGACGCAATCAGCCACCAGCGCCGGCTCACGCATCAGGCAGGCGCCGAAGCGGCCCGACTGCACCCGGTCGGACGGACACCCGACGTTGAGGTTGATCTCGTCATAACCCGCGTCCTCGCCCCAGCGCGCGGCGTCCGCCAACTCGGCAGGCGCCGAACCGCCGACCTGCAACGCCAGCGGGTGTTCCGCGGCGTTGAACGCCAACAGGTGTGCCCGCTCGCCGTGCGCCAGCGCCGCCGCGGTAACCATTTCGGTGTACAGGCGCGCGTGCGGGCTGAGCAGGCGATGGAAATACCGACAGTGCATGTCGGTCCAATCCATCATGGGGGCAACGCAGAGCGTCCAGGGGTTCATTGCGTGAAACAGCCATGGGCCACGGAGGCTCGACAGTATAGGTCGCCCACCTCGTTCTGTTCCCAGGGGTTCACCACCTGCAGGAACGCGCCGTCGTAGTATTGCGCGCTTCCAACGGTCTGGTCTGCGTGTTCAGCTCGATCGTGAGGCGGGTGATCTCGCGGCCGTAATGCCGCAACTCGTCGACGTTGCACACGTCCTTGAGCTCGATGAAGCCGTCACGACGGCAGCTCGCGATTTGCCCGGCACCGCGTGGATGGGAGGCGATCGAGGTCAATGGCCATGTCGATTCCCTGCCGGAACGGCACCCTGGCAAGAACGGCAGGCTTCACGGGCATCCGCGCCAGCTGTCCAATCGCGGCCTGGAACCATCGGATTCACGAAATGCTGCTTTGAGCTGCCGCCTTCGGCGCTTCCGCAAGCCGCACGCGCAACGTACACAATCCCGCAACGACCAGGCTTGCACCACCCACCACCAGTGCCCACACCGGCTGGCCGTGGAAGAATTTTTCCAGCAGCATGCCCAGCACGCTGGCCGCCACCAGTTGCGGAATCACGATGAAGAAATTGAAGATGCCCATGTACACGCCCATCTTCTCCGCCGGCAGGTTGTCCGAGAGCATCGCATAGGGCAGCGACAGGATCGATGCCCAGGCGAAGCCGACGCCCAGCATCGGCAGCAGCAGCCAGTCCGGATCGCGGATGTACAGGAACGCCACCAGTCCCGCGCCACCCAGCCACAGGTTGACGAGGTGGCTGGCGCGCAGCCCCCAGCGGCGCACCATCCAGGGAATGACGAACGCCGCCAGCGCCGCGCAACCGTTGTACACGCCGAACAACACGCCCACCCAGTTCGCGGCTTCGTTGTAGAGCGCCGAGTGCACGTCGGTGGCGCCGAACTGCACTTGCGCCACCGTCGCAGTGGTGTAGATCCACATGGAAAACAACGCGAACCAAGAGAACAGTTGCACCCAGGCAAGTTGGCGCATCGCGCCGGGCATCACGCGCAGGTCGCCCAGCACGTGGCCGAGCAAACCACGCGTTTGTTCCAGCACGGGACGCAGCTTCAGCGCCATCTCGTAGCCGATCAGCAACAGGCCATAGGCGGCCATGCCGCCAGCCAGCAGGTACATCTCCTGTCGCAACCCGTAGTGCGCGATCAACAGCCCCACCGCCACACCCGCAACCAGCCACGCCAGGCCGTTTCGCCAGATGCCGTGCAGGTTCGGCAACGCGTCGCGTGCGGGCGAGGGATCGAATGCCCGCAACTGCTCCGGCGGGTACTCACGCGTGCTCACCACCGTCCACAACACCGCCCCCAGCAGTGCCACGCCACCCGCGTAAAACGAATACTTCACCGTATCGGGGATGGCGCCGTCGGATGCCACGTTGCTGACGCCCAGGTGCGCGAGTATCCATGGCAACACCGAAGCCACCACCGCACCTGCGCCAATGAAGAAGCTCTGCACCAGGTAGCCGCGCGGACGCTGGTGCTCCGGCAACTGGTCCGCGACGAAGGCGCGGAACGGCTCCATCGCGACGTTGAACGTCGCATCCATCAGCCACAACAGGATCGCCGCCATCCACAGGCTGCCGGCGTTCGGCATCCAAACCAGCGCCAACGTGGCCAGCAACGCCCCGGCCAGAAAATACGGGCGCCGCCGTCCCAGTCGGCCCCAGGTGCGATCGGAATAGTGCCCGACGATCGGTTGCACGATCAGCCCGGTCAGCGGCGCGGCCACCCACAGCACCGGGATCTGCTCAAGCGATGCCCCCAGCGTCTGAAAGATGCGACTGACGTCCGCGGTTTGCAGGGCAAATCCAAACTGGATGCCCAGGAAACCAAAGCACATGTTCCAGATCTGCCAGAACTTCAGCTCGGGCTTGCGGGTCATCGTGTCGGCTGCCCGACCGCAGCTGGGGTGACCGTGGCCATGTTTGCGATGTGCAGCGTGCCAATCCGCGCCGCGTTCAACGGCCCCGCGCTCCCTCCCGCGCCCCCGGTGTAATGCGCGAAATGCGCAAGGTCGCTCATGTTGAAGCCCTGTTCCACCGCGAACGTGCAGTGTGCACCAATAGTGCCGATATCGAAGTCGGCGAAGGTAGAAGCCTGTTCGCCGACGCTGTGCGGCATCACCATCGGATACGTTTGCGCAGGCGCGTTGCCGCAACGCACGGCCAGGCGCTTCACCGCAGCGGTGATCCCGGTGTTGATGGGGCCATGGTCGTTGTCGTAGTCCAACCTGACCCTGAAGCGGCCAACGATTGGTGCCGTCCACGCACGCGGCCAACTGCCGGACAGGCTCGTGACGTCACCCATGCAGGTTTGTCGGCTCGGCAGCGACTCGATGCCATCCTCGCCGAGTCGCGTCACGCGCAGGCAGCGACGTGCCGGGGAAGCTGGCAGCGTCCACCTCGCGCCGGGCTTGCCGAAGCGCTCGCCGTCAACGTACAGCACCCCGCGAGCGCCGTCCGCATCCACGCGCCATGAGTCACCAGCGCGGGCTACCGTGGGTGCCACGGGCGTGGCTGGCGCGTACATGGGCGCGTCGGTGCGCAAGGGGGCCGTCGGCACCATGATCGCCTTGAGCGTCACAGTGGTGTGGTTGCCGGTGTGCCTGGCCGCGTCCGCGATCAGCAAATTCCCCCTCACCGCTTCAGGTCGCACCAGCGTGATGCGCCGATCCGGCAATTGCAGCGTGATCCGCTGACGCGCACCGAACAGCATCGGCACCAGTGAAACGGGAATTTTCGGCACCACACGTCCATCGTCGGTCAGCCCGAACACGCCCTCGGTCACCATGTCGAGGTAACCCGCCACCGACCATAACTGGCGCGGCGAATCCACGACCGGGCCACTGAGCTTGGCGTCGTCGACGTGGGTGGCCTGCGTCGCCAGTTCGTAGTTTTCCATGTTCGAACCGGCCAGCGCGGCGCCGCGCATGATCGATTCGATCTCGAATGCGATCAACGCCGGATCATCCACCTTGCGGGCGGCGCGCAACGCGTAGGCGCTGACGAACGGCCAGATCGCGCGATTGTGGTAGATCGGCTGGTCGGCGCGTTCGGGCCAGATCACCGGACTGCCGGCCGGCCACGCGGGATAGTGCGCCAGCGATGAACGCGCGCGTTGCGCGTCAGCGACGCCACTGGTGACCGCCAGCGACAGTCCCAGCAGGTCATAGGCTTCCACCGGTAACCCGTCGCCGCCGATGTAGCCCATGTACATGCCGCGAGCCGCGCGCCAGAAATGCGTATTGATCGCAGCCTTCAACGCATCGGCTTGCGTCGCATATCGCGTCGCGCGATTGTCGCCGCGTTGCGCGGCCATGCGCGCGGCCAGTCGCAGCGCCTCGTAATGCAGCACGTTGGTGGATAGTGCGAACGACTGCGCGATGAACACCACGTTGTCCTTGGTCCATCCGGGATAGGTTTGTTCGCGCCAGTCGAGAAACGAGGTTTCGCCGCGATACAAGCCGAAGTGCGCATCGAAGGCGTATTCACGATCCTGTGCCAGCGTGTCGTTCAACGCCCGCCAGACATTGTCGGCAAACGCCTTGTCATCCAGCAGATGGCGCGCGGCAAGGAACCAGACGATACGGTCGGTGCTGACCGGCCAGCTTCCACCGGACCCGGTGTCCTGCATCGGGTACAAACCTTGCGGGACATTCTTCGCGCGCACGCCGGACAACTTGAACAGCAATCCATTGCGCGAACGCGCGGGGTCGAACCGCCACAAGCCCAGGTCCACCGAATAGGCAAGATCGCGCGTCCACACGTAGTGCCACTTCTCGCCGGTCTCGAAACAATCACACGGGATGGCCTGGCCATGATCGAAAGCATCGTCGCGAATTGCAGTTACCGAATCCTGTTTCAGGTCGTCCTGCGCCATCGCGTACAAACCGTCGAACAGTGGGCCGGCCGTGGCTACGCTCGACGCGGCTGCGGGAATGTCACGCTGTCCGAACGGACCATGCAGCACGTAGCCGCCTTCGGATGATGCACTGACGGCCGCGCGCTTGCCTTGCCAATCGAGGCTGTCGTGCCACGCCGGCGTTGCAGCGGCGGCGCTGCCGGCCAGCAACAGGGCAGCCAACACGATCACGGTTTGGCCGTCCGGATGCGAAGCTCGGCGGGCGCGCCAGCTGCCAGCTTCACCCACGTTACCGCACCGTAACGATCGTGCCCGCTGGCCCAACCTTCACCGGACGAGGCCTTGAGCGCGTCGAGGGCAGGTTCTGCATGAAGGGGCTTGCCCTTGGCGAGCACCGAGTGCGCGACGTCACCATGCACGGCGAGCAGATACCAGCGCACCGCTGGCTTGTAAGTACCCTTCGCTGCGTCCAGTGTGAAGTCGATTGCACTCTGCCCTTTGCGCGTCGTCATCGACTGCAGGAAATACGCGCCCTTCTCGTACGCGTAGGTCTCGCCATCGTCGTCGTAATAGTCGAACCGCGTCGCGCGGCTGGACGGAAAGACTTCCACGGTCACGGTCGTGACCGGATGCTGACCGACGTAGTCCATCACCGGCTGCATCGGGATGATCGCGCCGTCGCGGATGAACAGCGGGATGTCGCGCCATGTTTTCGCGTCCACCGGAACCTCGATGGTTTGTCCGCCCGCGTACCGCTTGCCGGTGAACCAGTCGGTCCACGTACCGGCAGGCAGGTAGATGCGCTTTGAGGTCTGGCCCTGCTTGACCACCGGCGACACCAGCAGCCACTGGCCGAACAGCCAAGCATCGGAATCGTTGCGCACTTTCGGATCGTCGGGCCAGTCGAAAGTCAGCGGCCGCACCAGGCCGACGCCGTGTGCGTACTCGGCATGCTGGTAGGCGTAGATGTACGGAATCAGCGACTGGCGAAGGCGGATCGCCGCGGTCGCCGCGGCTTCGGCCACCGGCCCGTAAACCCAGGGCTGGCGCTTCTCGTTGAAGGTGCCATGCACGCGAAAGATTGGTGTGAACGCGCCGAATTCGATCCAGCGCGCGTAGTTTTCGTCGGACGGATGGCCGTTGAAGCCGCCGCCGTCCATGCTCCATTTCGCTTCGCCGACTTCGATCGCGCTCAACATGCGCGTGCGCTGCGCGGCCATGCTTGCGAAGCCCGTGTCGATGTCGCCCGACCACATGCCGTACGCGTAGCGCTGCGAGCCCAGCCAGAAGGTCCGGTTGATCGACCACACGCGCTGGTCGGTCTGCGCGCGTTGGGCGTCGTACAGGGCGCGCTGCATATTGAGGAATTGCGTGTTCGAAGTGGGCTTGCCATCCTTGCCGTACACATCGGCTTCGTCGTTCCACCAGCCAACGATGCCATCGTCGAAGCCGTACTTCATCGCGAGCTCGCCGAACCATCGCCGGGCGTCCGGCTTGTCGAAATCGACGTCCTTCGCCATCTTGTGCGAGAAGTATTCCGGATAAGCCTGCTCGCCCGGAATCCACAGGTCGTGCGCCGTGGCATAGTCGCCCTCGGCCGTGCCCAACAACAGGCGCGGCTTCATGATGCCGGTCAGGTGCACGCCTTCCGCTTCCAGCATCTTTGCGAGCTTGCCGCTGGGGCCGTCCGGGAATTTCTCGGGATTCCAGCGGAACTCGCCGTAGTCGCCCTGCCCCCACGCCTTCCAGTCGAAATCGAGGGTGAAGTTGTCGAGCGGGATGTGCTTGGCGCGATACGTCTTGACGATGTCGAGCAGTTCCTTCTGGTCGATGCCCCATTGGCTGTTGGTGAAGCCCATCGCCCATTTCGGAAACAGCGGCGCCGGGCCGCTGAGCTTCGCCAGTTCGTCGAAGATCTCTGCAGGCGTGCCGACCAGGATGTAGTAATCAGGATCGGGGCGTTTGAAGCTGCCGACCTCAATACGGTCATTGGCAAGATCGAAATCCGCACCGTCGCAATCGACCAGCACGCCGTAGCCCTTGGTGCTCCACACGAACGGTGCGCCGGCGTGGCCCTGCTTGCCGGCCTGCGCAGTCTGCTTGCCGCGGCGCAGCAGCCCGGCCGTGACCGGCTGGTTCGCCTCGAACCCGCCGATGCCGTACAGCGCATCGCCGGGCGCGTGTTCCAGCACGATGCGTGCCTGTGCCAGCGCCATCAGGTCGGCCTGGCGCAACAGCACGCGCTCCCGTGGATCGGTGACCGTCAGCGTGCCGGTCTTCGAATTCCAGCTCGCGACCATCCGCGTCGAACGCAGGGTGACCGACTCGCCCTGGCGCGAAACCGCGGGCTTGAACATCGTTTCCGCCACATGCCGTGGATCGATCACGAGGCTCCGCGGCGTCGTTTTGGCCATCGGCACGTAGTGCACGTGCAACACGCCGGGCGCCACCATCTGCACTGATGTGGTGGCGTCGTCCTGCGCAAGCTGGAAGCCGTGCGCGCCAACGCTGCGCAATGCCAACGTCACGGATGCGTTGGAGGCCGCGGCCAGGCCAAGGCCAAAGACCACCGCAAACGTGCGCAGGAAGTGCTTCAACGCCATGGGAGCCCCTCGAAGTGCTGGATCATTGCAGGATCGCGCTGCCGTACGGCGGCAGCGTCAGGCGACCACTGGCGACCTCCGTATCCGTGCGGCTATGCCTGAGCAACGTATGGAAACGTCGCGCTGGCAGTGTGACCCTCTGTGGCTTGCCGGACAGATTGTGCAAGACAAGCACGTCACCGTGCGCACCGTCCAGCTCCCACGCTGCGACCTGCAGGTTGTCGTCGCGCCAACTCCGGGCCACGCCGTCACGCAGCGCGGGGATCTCGCGCCGCCAGCCGATCAGCATCCGGTACCAGTTGAGCAACGACGCGGGATCGTACTTTTGCGTTTCGACCGACACGTCCGGACCGTCACCCGCCGTCCGGCCTTCCCACGTCGGTTCGCCCGCGCCATGGCCGGCGCGGTACCACCGCATCGGCTCGCGCAGGTGCGGATCGGGCTTCTCGCCACGCATGCCGATTTCTTCACCGTAATAGACGAACGGATGGCCAGGCAGGGTCAGCAACATTGCGGCGGCCACGCGCACGTGGTCCGGATTGCCGCCCAACTGGCTCATTACGCGTTCCTGGTCGTGGTTGGACAGGAATGGCGCATCATCGAAACGGCCGTGCGCGGCGGTGCGATATGCGGCATCTGTGCGTGCCAGCGTGGCGCCGATGTCAAGGTCGCGTTCCTGTGACGCGCTTTCGATCAGACGGGCCGCCAACGGGAAGTTGAAAGTTGCATCCAGCGCAGCCGCCCACGGCACCAGTTCGCTGGCGTGTTGACGCGCCACTTCGCCTACCAGCCACGCGTGCGGGGCGGCCGCCTTGATGCCGCGATCGAACTCGCGCCACCAGTCGAGATTCTGCTGCAGCACCGACGCACTATCCCAATCGGTTTCGAAATCGTCGTAAATGTGCTGCGCGGCGTCGAGGCGGAATCCGTCGACACCCTTCTTCAACCAGAACTTGCCTATATCGATCATTTCCCTGCGCACGGCGGGATTGTCGTAATTCAAGTCCGGCATTTCGTCGACAAAGATGCCCAGGTAATGTTGTTTTGAATCCGTTTTCCCATCCGCAAGCGCGTGCCACGCGGGGCCGCCTGTGGCGCTGACCGTCTTGAGGTCGGTGGAAGGCGTCGCCCAGGTGTACCAGTCGTGGTACTTGCTCCGCGGATTGGCGGCGGCCTTGAACCGCGGGTGTTCGCTGCTGGTGTGGTTCGCCACCAGGTCCATGATGACCTTGATGCCGTGCTGGTGTGCTTCACGCACCAACCGCTCGAAGTCCGCCAGCGTACCGTATTGCGGATTGATCGCGCGGTAATCAGTGACGTCGTAGCCGTGGTAGCTCGGCGACGGATTGATCGGCATCAGCCAGATGCCGCTGACGCCCAGCTTCTGCAAATAGTCGAGCTTCGCGGCGACGCCATTCAAGTCGCCAATGCCATCGCCGTTGCTGTCGTACCAACTGCGCACGAAGATCTCGTAGTAGACGCCCGACGCGGGTTTCGTGGACGACCCGGGCGTGGCTTCCGTCGGAGCCGCTGCCACGGCCGTCGCCGCCAGCAGGCACGCCATCAGCGCGCACAGAACGGCGTTGGCGCGGTGGCAGGTCACGATGCACGCCCCGCCATCGTGGGCAGGGTTGCGGCGGCCTTGCCGGCCATCGTCGCCGTCTGCATCGCGTTGAGCCGGGCGATGTAGGCGTCGTGCGCGGGAAGGCCCGCGGCCGCGCGTTCGACGAGCGTGCGGATGTCCGCGAGGAAACCCTCCAGCTTCGGCGCTTCCAACGCATCGGCCAGCGGATGGTGGCGCGTCGGCAGGATGTGCTGGCCAATCAACACCTGCAGCCAGCCGGGCTCGGTGAACAACTCGTCCGCTTCGCGGAAGATGAGGCCGGTGCGGCGGAACAGGTCGATGCGGCGCGCCAGTGACTCCGGCACCTGCATCGCCCCGCACTGGCGCCAGAACGGCGTGTCGGTGCGCTCGGTGGCCTTGTAGTGCAGGATCAGGAAATCGCGGACGTGCTCGTATTCGAAGCGCGTCTGGCGGTTGTATTCATCGACCAGCAACGGATCGCAATGCTTGTCGGGGAACATGCCGAGGAAGCGCGCGAGGCCCGACTGCACGAGGTGGATGCTGGTGGATTCCAGCGGCTCCATGAAGCCGGCGGCGAGGCCCAGCGCGAGGCAGTTGCGGCGCCATTGCACGCGTCGCGTGCCGGTGGTGAAATGCAGCGGGCGCGGGTCTTCGGACGGCCCGCTTCCGAGGTTTGCGAGCAACTGCGCTGCGGCCTCGTCGTCGCTGATGCACGCGCTGCAATACACGTGGCCGTTGCCGGTGCGATGCTGCAAGGCGATCCGCCACTGCCAGCCGGCGGTGCGCGCGGTCGCCTGCGTGTAGGGACGCATTGGCGTCGCCGCCGCGCTGCCGACCGCAAGTGCGCGGTCGCACGGGAGCCACTGCTGCCAGTTCTCGTAGCCGGCCTTGAGCGCGCCTTCGATCAGCAGGCCACGAAAGCCCGAGCAGTCGATGAAGAAGTCGCCGGCGACGGTGGCACCGCCCTTCAGCACCAGCGATTCGATGAAGCCGTCTTCGCCGCGCAGCTTGACGTCGACAACCTTACCCTCGATGCGCGTCACGCGCCCGGCAGGAATCCGCTCGCGCAGGAAACGCGCGTAGCGCGCGGCGTCGAACTGGTACGCGTAGCGGATGCCGCTGAGCGGGCTGTCCGGCACCTTGCCCAGCGGCATGAAGCGGTTGCCCGCGGCCGCCGACGCGTTCAACGAATACGCCCACAGCGAGGACGGATCGGCATGGCCGCCGCCACGCAACCAGTAGTGGTGGAACGGCAGCAGGCCCAGCGGCAGGCCGACATCACCGAAGGCGTGAATGTACGAGTCGCCGATGCGGCCAAAATCGTTGAGCTGCACGCCCAGCTTGAAAGTGCCGTGCGTGTAGCGCATCAACTCGCCCTCGTCGATGCCGAGGAAAGCGTTGATGTGGAGGATCTGCGGGATGGTCGCCTCACCGACGCCGACGCTGCCGATCAGCGCGGATTCGACCAGTTGGATTTCGCACTCCGGGCCGAGCGCCCGCGCCAGCAGCGCGGCCGCCAGCCAGCCGGCGGTGCCACCGCCCACGATCACGACGCGCCGGATCGCGGAATCGTTCATGCCGCGAGGTTATACCTTGACCATGGGGTTGCGCCGTCTGCTTCGCGTCGATGCATCAGGTGGCGCGGCCCGCCGCTTAAGGTCGGTCGACCGCACCACCCGCGCGCGCTCAGAACTTGTACGACACGCCCACTTCGTAACGGCGCCCGTACAGTTCCCATGTCTGCACCTGCCGCGGATCGTTGTTCTGGTAGGTGACGAAATGCTTGTTGCTGAGGTTGGACCCTTGCAGGATGAAGGTCAGGCCGGCGAGCGGGCCGTGGTCGATGTCATAGCTCACCTGCGCCGAGTAGCTGCTGCCGCCCTGGATGGTCTGCTCGATGCGGGTGGCGCTGATGCCCGACACGCGCCCGAGGAAGCTGCTGCGGTAGGTCTGGCTGACGCGGGCCTGGAAGCCGCCGTTCTGGTAGTAGAGCGTGGCGTTGGCCACCCACTTCGACAGGCCCGGTACGGTGATGGCGTTCGGATTGCCGGCGTACAGCAGGGAGCTCTTGGTGTAGTCACCACTCACGATCACGCCGAACCCGTCCAGCACACGCGTGAAGTGCCCCAGCGGCAGGTTCAACGTTGCCTGTACGCCGCGCACGTTGCCGTCGCCGTCATTGACCGGGCCGGACACGGTGCCCAGCGTCGTGCCCAACTGCTGTTGCTGGGCCGCATCCAGATAGGCCGGTACGAACGCCGCGAAGTCATACAGGTAGGCGGCGTTCGGGTCGATGTAGTCGCTCAGTTTCAAGTAATAGCCCGACAGCGCGAAGTAGCCAGCCCCGCTGCCCGCGCACAACGGCGATTGCTTGGCCTCGTTGGAGGTGCAGCGGTAGTCGGACGACTCGCCGTTGAAGTAGTGCTCGTAGCTGATGTTGTAGTTGTCGGCCTTGGTCGGCAACAGCTTGGCGTTGCCACCCGAGGCGCTGAAGTAGGACTGGTTCGGGTCGGTGTTGGCCAGCTGCGTGATGTTGCCGCTGATGCCGATGCTGGCGCTCATCTGGTCCATGCGCGGCCGGATCATGGTCTTGGCCGCACTGAAGCGCAGATCATCGTTGCTGCTCAGGCCGAACACCAGGTTGAGGCTGGGCAACCAGCGGGTGTAGTTGGTGCCACCGGAAAGCGGCAGCAGCACGACGTTCGAACCGTTGGTACCGCCGGAGCTGAGCGAGGCGTACTGGCCCGACGACGTCTGGTCGGTGTGCGCGGCCTGCACGCCGAAATTGCCGCGCAGGGACACGTTGCCCAGCTGCGTGTCGATGTTGAACTGCACGAACGACGTCACGTCACGCTCGCGCACCGCCCAGTTGGGTGGCGTCGCGATCGAGGACAGCGCCGTCGGGAACAACTGCAGCGTACCGTCGGCAATCAACTGCAGCGGGTTGTAGATGACCTGCGGGCCGATGCCCATCCAGCCCAGCGGATCGCCCGAGGTGACACCGGAGGGCATGGGCGCCGTCTGCGCGCCACCCGGCAGCACCAGGAAATCCTGGTCGATCTGGTAGTTCTTGTTGCGGGTGCCACGGTTGACGCCGAATTCGACGCTGGAGAACGGTCCGCTCACGAAGTTGCGGGTCACGCTCGCGTGCACGCTGGCGAGGTAGTCGTTGGTATGCGGCGCGTTGATGAAGCCCGCCTGCACCACCGGCGGCGTCGCGCCCGAACCCCAGCCCTGCGGGTCGGTCAGCATGACCTGGCTACCGCTGTAGTCGAGGGTCGGCGACAGCACCAGCATGCCGTCCGGCTGTTCGCTGAAGCCCACGGTGTCGGTGGGGCCGCTCTTGTTGTAGCCGAAGCCGGAGTACGATTCCAGCAACATGTCGCGGCGGTTGGCGCGCGAGTAGTTGGCGCCGAAGTCAGCCGACCAGTTTTCGTTGAATCGGAATTTCGCGTTCCAGTCGATATTCCAGACCTTGGCGCGGGTCTTGTTGTAGTCGTTGCGGATCACCGGCGAAACGTTGCCCCAAGTGCCGCTCTGCACGAAGCCGTTCTGCACGTTGCCGGGAGCGAGCGTGACACCCGCGCCCCAGAACAGTGGGAATTCGACGCCCTTGGCCTGTTGGGTTTCGTTGAAGTTGTCGTAGGTGAAATCCAGCGTCGTATCGAGGCGGTCCGACGGCCGCCACTGCAAGGTGGCGAGGTAACCTTGGCGCTTCATCCGGTCGGAAATGCCGTAATTCTTGGAACCGCCGACGACGAGGTCGCCGTTGGCGTCGTTGGGATAGCCCCACGGTGCCTGGTGCTCGATCTGGGATGGATTGGAATCGAAGTCGACGCCCAGCGTGATGCCGAAGGTATGGTCGGCGAACTGGTCGACGTACACACCATTGACGTGGTAGCCGTTGTCGCCCACGCCGGGGCCGTCGGCGAGCTGGCCCATGTCGTCCCAGATGTAGTGCGCGTTGACGACCAGCTTGCGCTGCGCGCTTTCCAGCGGGCGGATCGTGTGCATGTCCACCGTGCCGGACAGGCCCTGCCCGATCAGGTTGGCGCTGGGGCTCATGTGCACCACCACGCTGCCGAACCAGCTTGACGGATACTGGTCGAATTGCACGTCGCGGTTGTTGGAGGTGCTGACCTGCTGACTGCCGTTGATGAGCGCCGTGCTGAAATCCGGGCCGAGGCCGTGGATCGTCAGCACCTGCGGGCGTCCGTCCACCGTCTGCACCGCGAGGCCGGGGAGGCGCCCGAGGCTGTCGGCAATGCTGGTGCCGGGCAACTTGCCGATCTGCTCGGCCGACACCGCCTCGACGATGGAGTTCGATTCACGCTTGATCGCGATCGAGTTCTGCACGCTGCTGGCGAAGCCGGTGACCTGCACCGCGCCGAGGGTCACGGCCTTCTGCGACTGCTGCTTGGCCTTGGCTGCGCGCTGCTTGGCAGCCTCCTCCTTCTTGTTGGCGTCGGTCTGTTGCGTGTCCGTCGCCGTCGTGTCCGCCTGCGCCGACGCCGCCGTGCCGGCCTGCTGCGGGTTCGGCGTCGCCGCCGGCGCGCTGGCCGCAAAGGCAATGTTGGCGCAGGTGGCAAAACCGATACCCGCGGAGATCAACGCCAGCGTCATCATGTTGTGTTTCAGTTGCATCGTGTCGTCCCCAGTGGTGATCGTCGTTGTGCGTGGCGCGGCCAACGCCGCGTGCCGCCCCGTGCTCGCGGCGCGGGTGCAATCCGGATGGTAGGAGGCCGATTCCGCGACGGACGCGCGGCGCATACGTATTCATGCCGCGCGCAGCGCGCTGATGCTGCAACGCAACACCGAGGCGGAAACACCACGTGCGACAGGCTGCGGCTGCGCAGGAATCCAACCGGTGCAACGGGTCGCGCTGGACACGCCGCCGCCGCACGCGCATGCGCGCCGCGGCCGCGATCGACGCGCATGACGCACTCGCAGCATCCATGAATACGTATGTGCACGCAGCGGGTGGAATGGCACCAGACGCTAAGCTGGACGCCGAATTCAGCCGCCCGTGCAAATGGGCGCGGCGTACCTCATGGGGTTCCTCGATGTCCGATGCTCGTTGGTGGCGCGGCGCCGTCATTTATCAGATCTACCCACGCAGCTTCCTCGATACCGGTGGCGATGGCGTGGGTGACCTGCCCGGCATCATCGAACGACTCGACTACGTGGCATCGCTGGGCGTGGACGCGGTGTGGATCGCGCCGTTCTTCAAATCGCCGATGGCGGATTTCGGCTACGACATCGCCGATTACCGGGCGGTCGATCCGCTGTTCGGCAGCATCGAGGACTTCGACCGACTGCTGGCGAAGGCGCATGCACTCGGCCTGAAGGTGATCATCGACCAGGTGCTGAGCCACACCTCGGACGAACACGCGTGGTTCCGCGACAGCCGACAGGGGCGCGACAACGCGAAAGCCGACTGGTATGTATGGGCCGACCCACGCGAGGATGGCACCGCGCCGAACAACTGGCTGTCGATCTTCGGGGGCTCCGCGTGGAAGTGGGAGCCTCGCCGCCAGCAGTATTACCTGCACAACTTCCTCAGTGGTCAGCCGGATCTCAACTTCCACAACCCGGCCGTGCGCGCGGCGATGCTCGACAACCTGCGCTTCTGGCTGGAGCGCGGCGTGGACGGCTTCCGGCTGGACTCGATCAACTTCTGTTTCCACGACGCGCAGCTGCGCAACAATCCACCCAAGCCCAGGGTCCGGCGCCGTGGGCGCGGATTCAGCGCCGACAATCCGTACGCATACCAGTACCACTATTTCAACAATACGCAGCCGGAGAATCTGGCGTTCCTTGGCGAACTGCGCGCGCTGCTCGACCGTTATCCGGGCGCCACGACGCTCGGTGAAATCGCTTCGGAGGATTCCCTGGCAACGATGGCCGAGTACACCTCGAAGCATCGCTTGCACATGGCCTACAGCTTCGAGCTGCTGACCGATGATTTCAGCGCCGCCTATATCCGTGAAACCGTGCGCGCCCTCGAAACGCGGATGACCGAGGGCTGGCCGTGTTGGGCCATTTCCAACCATGACGTCAAGCGCGTGCTGTCGCGCTGGGGCGGCGATCACACATCCGTCGCGATGGCCAACCAGCTCACCGCGATGGTGTGCTCGCTGCGTGGCAGCGTGTGCGTCTACCAAGGCGAGGAGCTGGGCCTGACCGAGGCCGAGGTGCCGTTCGAGGCCCTGCGGGATCCGTACGGCATCGCCTTCTGGCCGCAGTTCAAGGGCCGTGACGGCTGTCGCACGCCGATGCCGTGGACCACCGGCACGCACGGCGGTTTCACCAGCGGCACACCGTGGCTGCCGGTGCCGCAGGAACATCTCGCGTTGGCGGTATCGCAGCAGGAGGCGGACACGGCTTCGACGCTCAACGGCTTTCGCGCCTTCATGCACTGGCGGCACCATCATCCGGCGTTGCGCACAGGGGCGATCCGCCTCCTGGATACGCCGGAACCGGTCCTGGCGTTCACGCGCACGGCCCCCGGCCAAACCCTGCTGGTCGCCTTCAACCTTTCCGGGGCCGCCACGGACCTGTCGCTTCCACTACTGCGCGACGCGCAACCGCTACACGGACACGGCCTGCACGAAGGCACGCTCGATGGCGGGCGCGTGCACCTGCCCGCCTACGGCGCGGTATTCGCGTCGCTCACCGAGGAAGTTCACACCAACCTCGAATCGCACGCCGACCACACCGGGACCGTTCCATGAATTCGTCCGCCACCGGCGTCAAGGATCCCGGCCACGCCAACCTGCGCGTGGTGACGATCGCCGCCGCCGCTGCGCTGGGCGGCTTCCTGTTCGGGTTCGACACCGCGGTGATCAACGGCGCCGTCGATGCACTGCGTGGCGCGTTCGGACTGGGCGCGGGCCTGACCGGCTTCGCGGTGTCATGCGCGCTGCTGGGTTCGGCGCTGGGCGCATGGTACGCGGGCCGGCTTGCCGACCGATTCGGGCGCGTGCGCACGATGCAGGTGGCGGCGGCTTTCCTCGCCGCCGGCGCGCTGGGTGCGGGATTCGCGGATACGGTGGCATGGTTGATCGCGTGGCGCGTCATCGGCGGCATTGGCGTGGGCGTGGCTTCGGTGGTCGCGCCTGCCTACATCGCCGAAGTCTCCCCGGCGTCGATCCGCGGACGCCTCGGTTCGCTGCAGCAACTCGCGATCGTGCTGGGCATTTTCGTCGCACTGCTGAGCAACGCGTGGCTGGCCGCTTCCGCCGGCGGCGCGGATCACGCGCTGTGGCTTGGCCTGGATGCCTGGCGCTGGATGTTCGTGGTCGGCGTGGTCCCGGCGCTGGTCTATGGCGGACTGGCGTTCAGCGTGCCCGAGTCACCGCGGCACCTCGTCGCACGCGGGCGCACTGCCGAAGCCGTAACGGTCTTGCGGCAGGTGCTGGCGCTCGACGACGACGACGCGCTGCACCGGAAACTGCTCGACATATCGAACAGCCTGCAGCGCGCGCACCGGACCGCATGGCGCGACCTGCGCGGCGGCGCGGCGGGACTGCTGCCGATCGTCTGGGTCGGCATCCTGCTGTCGATGTTCCAGCAGTTCGTGGGCATCAACGTGATCTTCTATTACTCCACGACGCTATGGCACTCGGTCGGGTTCAGCGAATCCAATTCGTTCGCGATCACGGTGGCCACGTCCATCGTCAACGTGCTGGTGACCCTGGTGGCGATCGCGCTGGTGGACCGGATCGGGCGCAAACCGCTGCTGGTGATCGGCTCGGGTGGCATGGCGGTCACCCTGGCACTGATGGCGTGGTGTTTCGCACAAGCCAGCGGCACCGGCGCATCGCTGGTCATGCCCGCACCGTGGGGTCCGGTCGCGCTGGTCGCGGCCAACCTCTACGTGATCTTCTTCGGCGTCAGTTGGGGCCCGGTGGTGTGGGTACTGCTGGGCGAGATGTTCCCCAACCGCATCCGCGCGCTGGCGTTGGCGGTGGCGACCGCCGCGCAGTGGCTGGCCAATTTCGCGATCACCAGCACCTTCCCGGTGATGGCCCAATTCAGCCTGCCGTTGGCGTATG
>JAICHS010000020.1 GCA_025924775.1 Rhodanobacteraceae bacterium | reverse complement strand
TTGAATTTGCCGGCAAGATCCGCCGGGTGTACGTCACGCCGGAACAGTTGCAGCAGCTCAACGCCGGCACGCTGGGCGTGGTGATGCACGGCGGCCATGCGGTGCTGGTGGTACGCGACGTCGCG
This sequence comes from Rhodanobacteraceae bacterium, assembly GCA_025924775.1. Lineage (GTDB taxonomy): Bacteria > Pseudomonadota > Gammaproteobacteria > Xanthomonadales > Rhodanobacteraceae > 66-474. The sequence goes on along the minus strand of JAICHS010000020.1, from coordinate 16,983 downwards.
TTGCGGGCGCAGGCGTTCGCGCCGGAAGTCGTGGCGTTGCTGGTCGACCCTTCGGCACCGGCCGAAGACGATGGCGTGCCCCACGACCTGATGTGGTGATGGGCGCGCACCGGTGATCTTCATCGCCCTGAGCGTGGTGTGCAGTGTGGTGGTCTCCGTGCTGCTGAAGCTGGCCCCGCGTTGCGGCGTCGATGTGCGCCAGGCCATCACCGGCAACTACCTCGTGGCGACACTGCTGACGGTGTTGCTGCTGGATCCGCGACCGAGCCTGCTGGAACTGCCGGCCGCGCATCCGGCGTGGCGGGTACTGGTGGCACTGGGGGTGCTGCTGCCGGCCATGTTCGTGGTGCTGGCGTATTCGGTGCGCAGGGTCGGCGTGGTGCTGACCGACGCGGCGCAGCGGCTGTCGCTGCTGTTGCCGCTGGTGGCGGCGTTCACGCTGTTCGGGGAAGCGTTTTCCTGGCACAAGGGCATCGGCATGGGCATCGGCCTGGCCGCGATCGCGTGCATCGTCACGCGCAAGCGCGCGGGCGCTGCCGGCGCGGCGGGTGCGGGTGGTTGGGGCTGGCCGCTCGCGGTGTTCGCCGGCATGGGCGCCATCGACATCCTGTTCAAGCGCGTGGCGCAGCTGACCGGCGTGCCGTTCGCCGATGTGCTACTGGCGACCTTCGTGTTGGCGTTCGCATTGGCGATGCTTGCAACGGTGTGGTTGTTTGCAAGCGGACGCGCGCAGTGGCACTGGCGCAACGCCGCGGGCGCGCTACTGCTCGGCGTGTTCAACTTCGGCAACATCCTGTTCTACGTGCAGGCGCACCGCCATCTCGCGCAGGACCCGGCGCTGGTGTTTTCGGCCATGAACATCGGCGTGATCGTGCTGGCCGCGCTGGTCGGGGTGCTGTGGCTGGGCGAGCGCCTGGGGCGGCTCAATCGCGCGGGCCTGGCCTTGGCCGTCGCCGCTGTGCTGGTGCTCGCGACGGCGTAGGCGCGACGAAGCGGTTGCTCAGGGCGTGGGTGACGCCAACGCCGGGTTGAACCAGCCTTGCCGCGGCGTGAAGCGCGGCCCGTGCGTTTGCGCCAGCGCTTCCAGCTTGTCGCGCAGCGCACCCGCGCCGGTCGCGCGGATGTACTGGATCGGGCCGCCCCGGAACGGCGCGAAGCCGGTGCCGAAAATGACGCCCGCGTCGAGCAGGTCGGCGTCCGCGACGACACCCGTGTGCAGGCAGGCGACGGCTTCGTTGAGCATTGGCAGGATCAGGCGGTCTGCCAGGTCTTCCGGCGCGCGATAGCCCGGAGCCGCTTTGGGCTTCTCGGGCTTGCCATCCTTCCAGGCGTAGAAGCCCTGTCCGTCCTTCTTGCCGCGCTTGCCGCCCTCGACCTTGTCGGCGATGCCTTCGGGCAGTTCCAGTTGCAGGAACGGGCCAAGTTCGCGGCCGACCGCCAGCGCGACGTCGAGTCCGACCGTGTCGGCCAGTTCGATCGGCCCCATCGGCATTCCGAACGCCTTCGCGGCGCGGTCGATGACCGGGCCCGGGATGCCTTCGGTGTGGCAGCGCACGGCTTCCAGCAGGTACGGCATCAGGATGCGGTTGACCAGGAATCCCGGCGTGCCCTTGACCGGCAGCGGCAGCTTGCCGATGGCCTTCACCCACGCCCACGCGCGTTTTTCCAGCGATGCATCGAGCGTGTCGTGGCGCACCACTTCCACCAGCGGCATCTGCGCCACCGGATTGAAGAAGTGCAGGCCGAGGAAGCGGCGCGGCTCTGCCAGGCCGACGCGCAATGCGTCCAGCGGAATCGACGAGGTATTGGTGGCGACCAGCGCGTCGCGGGCAAGCTTCGGTTCCAGCGCGCGGTACACGGCCTGCTTCGCTTCCGGGTCCTCGTAGATCGCCTCGAGCGCCAGTTGCGATTGCGCAATGCCCGCGCCTTCGACGTCCGGCGTCAGGCGCGCCTCGGCCGCGACGATGCGTTCGCGCGTCTTCAATTTCTTCTCGAACAACTTGCGCGCGCGCGCCAGCGCCGGTTCGACGAACTTCATCTCGCGATCCTGCAGGGTGACCTCGAACCCGCGCAGCGCGCTCCACGCCGCGATGTCGCCGCCCATGGTGCCGGCGCCCACGACGTGCACGTGGCGGATGGCGTGCGCGGTGTCGCCCGCGAGTCCGCGCAGGCGTTCGCGCAGGAAGAAGATGCGGATCAGGTTGTGCGCGGTGGGCGTGGCCGCGAGTTTCGCGACCGACGCGGCCTCCAGCCGCAGGCGCTGCCGGATGTCGCCGCCGCCGCGGCGCCACACTTCGAGCAACGCGAACGGCGCCGGGTAGTGTCGCGGCGACACCTTCGCCGCGGTCTGCCGGCGCACCGCGGGCGCGAGCACCTGCCGCGCCGGCCAGCAGTTCGTCAGCCATGCGGTCGCGCGTTGCGCGAAGGGGCGTGTGACGGGGTGCAGCGCCAGCTTGCGCGCCACGTCCAGCAACGCGTCCGGCTCGGCCAGCCGATCCACGAGGCCTTCCGCGTGGGCGCGCTCCGCGGACAGCGCACGGCCGGTCAGCATCATCGCCAGTGCTTTCGGGGCGCCGACCAGGCGCGGCAGGCGCGCGGTGCCACCCCAGCCCGGGTGGATGCCGAGCTGCACCTCTGGCAGGGCGATGCGGGTTTCCGGTGCGCGTGCGGCGACGCGCATCCGGCACGCCAGCGCGAGCTCGGTGCCGCCGCCCATGCAGGTGCCGTGGATCGCAGCGACGGTGGGCATCGGCAGCCGTGCCAGGCGTTCGAACACGCGCTGGCCGTGCTCGATTTCCGCGCGTACCGTGCCGGCGCGCTCGTAGCCTTCGAACTCCTTCAAGTCGGCGCCAACCGCGAATCCCGATGGTTTGCCGGAGTGGATCACGAGCGCCGCCGGCCGCTCGATGGCGGTACGTTCCAGCATGGCGTCCAGCTCGTCCAACAGTGCGCGCGACAAAGCGTTCACGTTGCTGCCGCTACGATCCAGCGTCAGTACCCGCACGCCGTCGGCGTCCTGTGAGACCTTCCAGTGACTGAGCCGCAGACCCTCGAACACGGCATACTCCCGCTAGCAGTCCAGGGGCATCATCGGCGGCGCCGTTGGTGCGGTCAACGGCATCGGGGGTGGCTGCGTTGTTTCCACGCGGCTCCGGCGGCGGTTGCGCTTGATCTGGCAGGGGACCGGCCCAACCGTATGTGATGAGCGACCTCAAGGATTGCAGGATGGCCAAGTCGGTTGAACTTTCGCGCCAAGCGCGCGGTCTTACCGGTGCGCATGTAGCGTCCGGCACTGTAGGGAGTGCCGCCCGGATGGGCGATGTCGAAACCGATCGTGCACTGGTCGAGCGCGTGCGCAAAGGCGACAACAAGGCCTTCGACCTGCTGGTGCGCAAATACCAGCACAAGATCATCGGCCTGGTGTCGAGGTACGTGCACGATTGGAGCGAGTGCGAGGACGTGGCGCAGGAAGCCTTCATTCGCGCCTATCGCGCGATCGGTGCGTTCCGTGGAGACAGCGCGTTCTACACCTGGATGTACAAGATCGCTGTGAACACCGCCAAGAATCACCTGGTTGCCCAGGGTCGCCGCCCGCCGGCCGAGGACATCGACGCCGATACCGCGGTCCAGTTCGATGCCGGTGCGCGCCTGCGCGATGAAGCCACGCCGGAACACGAGCTGGCGCGCCACGAGATTGAACAAACCGTGTTCGCCACGGTCGAAAAGCTGCCCGAGGAATTGCGCGACGCGATCACCCTGCGTGAGGTCGATGGACTGTCCTACGAGGAAATCGCCGACCGGATGGGTTGTCCCATCGGCACCGTGCGTTCGCGCATCTTCCGGGCACGCGAAGCGATCGATGAAAAACTGCGGCCGCTGCTGTCCAATGACGATGACTGATTCCGCAAATCCTGATTCTGCAAAATTTGTTGTACGAGGTGGCATGTAATGGACCCGACCAGTCGCGAAGATCTTTCCGCCCTGATGGATGGCGAGCTGGCCGTCGAGCCGACCCGCTTCCTGCTGCGGCGCCTCGACCACGACCCCGAACTTGGCGCGACCTGGTCGCGCTGGCACCTGATCCGTGCGTGCCTGGCTTCCGATTCGGCGCGCATGACGGTGTCGCGGCACGATTCCGATTTTTCCGCCCGCGTGGCCGCCGCGCTGCAGGCTGAAGCGCAGCATCCGCCCGTGCGACAGCGGCGCTGGGCACGCTATGTGGGTGGCGGCGCGATCGCCGCCAGCGTAGCGGTCGCGGCGCTGATGTTGAATACCCCGAATCCCCGTGTAGGCGCACCGGCGACGGTCGCGCATTCCGAATCCGCGCCGGCTGCATCGGCTGCGACCGCGACTGCGCTGGCCGAGGCCGCGCCTGCGGGGAACCAACCCGGCACGCCGCCGTGGCTGCTGTCGCGCCAGCCGACGGTGTTGCCGGTGCAGCCTGCGTCGGCCAATGTCGTGTACGGTACGGGCGTGATGCAGCCCGATTATCTGCGGCGCGCGACGTTTGCGCGCGACGCGGTGGCGCCGTTCGGGTCTTCGCAGCAAATCGAACCGCAGCCTGACCTGCCGTTTTCGATCGTGTTGCTGCCCCCATCGCAACCGGCCGCAAGTTCGGCGGCCCCGCAACACTGAGCGGTGGGTCGCCGCCTCCGCGCGGTCTCCGTCATCGTCATCTGTCGTCTTGTGGACGCGGACTGCACTGCAGGGCCCGTGTCCGTCTCGGTGGACGCGTGTTTGCTTGCCCACCGGGGCAGCCCTTCGTTTTGCACATCAAACCTAAGGAGAACACCATGTTGAAGCGGGCGAGGCGGATGGCCGCCGTATTCGTTCTGTTGTGTTTTTCCGGTGCCGGCGTGGCGCTGGCGGCGACCCCGACCGCGGCGCTGCCCGACTTCACCAGCATCGTCCAGAAGTACGGACCGGCGGTGGTGAACGTGGTTGCGCATTACAACCACGCCAGCGAGATGGGCAGCGACAGTCCGGACCAGGCGCAAGGCCAGGGCCAGGGCCAGCAGCCCCAGGTTCCGGATATTTTCAGGCACTTTTTCGGCATGCCGTTCGGCCCGCAGTTCCAGGGGCCTTCGCCCCCGGGTGAGTCGCTGGGTTCGGGTTTCATCATTTCGTCTGACGGCTACATCCTTACCAACCGCCACGTCGTCGCCAACGCCGACTCGGTGAAGGTGCACCTGTCCGACCATCGCAGCTTTACCGCGAAAGTCATCGGTACCGACAAGGGTTACGACATCGCGCTGCTGAAGATCGACGCCCGCAATCTTCCGACCGTGCAAATCGGCAACTCCAACAGCCTGCAACCCGGGCAGTGGGTGGTGGCGATCGGCTCGCCCTACGGGCTGGACCACTCGGTCAGCGCCGGCATTGTCAGCTACGTCGGCCGCAGCCTCGGCAACGACCAGCAGGATGTGCCCTTCATCCAGACCGACGTGCCGATCAACCGCGGCAACTCGGGTGGCCCGCTGTTCAATCTCGCGGGGCAGGTGGTGGGCATCAACTCGCAGATCTTCTCGACCGATGGCGGTTCCAACGGCATCTCGTTCTCGATTCCGATCAACATCGCGATGAGTGCCGAGCAGCAACTCAAGACCAAGGGTTACGTCAGTCGCGGGATGCTGGGCGTGGCCGTGCAGAACATCTCCGACAAGATCGCCAAGGCCCAGGGCATGAGCGGCACCCAAGGGGCGCTGGTCGCACAGGTGCAGCCCGGCAGCCCCGCCGCGAAGGCTGGCATGAAACTGGGTGACGTCATCACCGCGTTCGACGGCCACAAGGTCTACGCTTCTTCCGAGTTGCCGCCGATGGTCGCGATGACCGCGCCGGGTACCGAGGCGTCGGTGAGCCTGTTGCGTGACGGCAAGCCGCTGACCGTCAAGGTCAAGGTGGGCGAGATGCCGCGCAACGGCCTGTCGTCGGAGTACCTTGCGGGCGGCCCCGCGGCGTCCAGCGGCAGTAGTTTGCTGGGCCTCAAGGTGCAGGACATCACCTCCGGCATGCGCCAGCAGCTGGGTTACAACGGCAAAGGCGGCGTAGTGATCACCGATGTTGCAGGCGCGGCGCAGATGGCCGGCCTGTCTCCGGGCGACGTGATCCTGCGCGTGGGCAACCGGCCGGTGAACAGCGTGGCGGAGTTCCGTCGCGAAACGGCCAAGGTGAAGCCCGGCAGTACCGTGCTGCTGCTGGTGTCGCACCAGGGCCAGAACCTGTTCATCGCGGTCAGCGTGCCGGAGAAGTAACCGGCCCGCTTCACGAGCCTGGAAACGGAGGGCCCGCCGCAAGGCGGGCTTTTCGTAGGCGTCCGGGGGGGGCGCGCCGCCGAACAGCAAGCAAGCTTGTAGGCGCGGGCCACGCCCGCGACCGTCGTGCGAGAACCTGTCGTGCGCATGGTGCGTTCCTGCAACGGAAGGAACGCAATCCGCCTCGTGGGACGGCACGAAAACACATGGATGTCACTCGCATCGCTGATGCCGGTTTGCTGCGGGGTATGATGCCTTGAGGCAATCGTTACAGCGGCAGTGCGCGACATGAAACTCTGGTCGATCGAAGGCAACACCCAAAAACTTGATGGCGGCGCGATGTTTGGCAACGCGCCCAAGGCGATGTGGCAGAAGTGGATTCCCGCCGACGAGGCGAACCGCATTCCGCTGGCCTGCCGTTGCCTGCTGGCGACGGACCTGGATGGCCGCAACGTGTTGTTCGAAACCGGCATCGGCGCGTTTTTCGAACCCAAGCTGCGCGAACGCTACGGTGTGGTCGAGGAACGCCACGTGCTGCTGGAGTCGCTGGCGGCGGTGGGTCTGAAACACGAGGACATCGACGTGGTGGTGCTGTCGCACCTGCACTTCGACCACGTGGGCGGATTGCTGGCGGCGTGGGAACCGGCGCAAGCGCCGCCCTCATCCGGCCCTTCGGGCCACCTTCTCCCGCCAGCGGAAGAAGGGAAGTCGGCGCGGCCTGCGGCCGCAGGTGCCCAGACGGGTGCGCCGCTGCGCTTGCTGTTTCCGAAGGCACAGTACGTCGTGGGCGCGCTGCACTGGGAGCGCGCAACGCATCCGCATCCGCGCGACCGCGCGTCGTTCATTCCCGGCGTTGCCGAGTTGCTGGAGCAAAGCGGGCGGCTGGAAAAGGTGGAGGGCGAACATTCGCGTACGCTCGGCAAGGCGGTGCGCTTCCACTATTCGCAAGGCCACACGCCGGGCCTGATGCTGTCGGAAATCGTCGGCCCGCACGGCAAGGACGGCATGGTGTATTGCGCCGACCTGATCCCCGGCACGCCGTGGGTGCACCTGCCGGTGACGATGGGCTACGACCGCGCGCCGGAGATGCTGATCGACGAGAAGCGCGGGTTTCTGGATGACAAGCTGCAACGTGGCGTGCGCCTGTTCTTCACCCATGACCATGCGGTCGCGATGGCTTCGCCGCGGCGTGACGAGCGGGGTCGCTACGGGGTCGCGGATGTGCAGGCCCACTTTGCAGGCGTGGCGCTGTAAGCTCGCGGCGTGAGCCGGATTTCCGCGTTGTTCGACAACCCTGCGCGCAACACCGCCGTGTTCGGTGGCGCATTGCTGTTGCTGGGCCTGTTGTTGCTGGGCTTCACCGAACACGCCGACCGCCTGCGCGCGATGGGGGAGGATGCGCTGGGCGGGTTTGTCCTCACCGGTGCCGCGGCCGTGCCCGGCCCCGCGGCCGACGGCATGCTGGTGCTTGCGGTGGGCGCACCGGATGTGAAGGTTCCCGCCAGCGACGCGCAGTTCGGCGTGGCAACCGCCGCGCCCGCGCTGTTGCGCAAGGTCGAGATGTTCCAGTGGAACGAAACCCGCTTCGGTGGCACCCGCAACTACGGCCAGGACTGGTTCGACCATCCCATCGATTCGTCCGCGTTTGGCAATCCCTCCGGGCACGCCAACTCGGGGGCATTCCCCATCACCGCCGCGCGCTTCGATTCGCCCGACGTGCGGGTCGGCGGGTTCAAGTTGGCGCCGGCGCTGGTGCGCATGATCGACGGGCCCTCGCCTTTTACCCCCGACCTTGCGCACCTGCCGCCCAACATGGCGGCGACCTTCCAGGCGCACGACGGCACCCTCGTCACCAGCGCCAACCTTGCGCATCCGCAGGTGGGCGACCTGCGCATCAGCTGGACGCGCATTGCGCCGACCGAATTGACCGTGTTTGCACGCGACCAGGATGGCACGCTGGTGCCGGCCAATGATCCGAGCGGCGCCCCGATCGCGCAGGTGTTGCTCGGCCGGCAGTCGCTGACCGACGTCCTGACCGACGCGCCGCAGCCGCCCCGCTTCAAGTGGGCGCGCCGCGTACTGGCGGTGCTGCTGGCGTGGGCGGGTGCGGCGATGCTGCTGCCACGCGCGCGCCGACGCGACCGGGTGCTGGCGCTGGCGGCCGCAGCGGTGCCGTTGGCGTTGCTGGCGGCCGCGTTCTGGTTCGATGTGCGGATGGCGGCGTGCGCAGCCCTGGTCGTCGTTGCGGTGCTGGCGGCGGCCTGCGCCGCCTGGCGCTGGCGGGCTTAGCGGGGCGCTGTCAGTCCCCGCCGTGCTCGAGGAACCACAGGCCCGCGAACAGTTTCGGGTCGATCGAATAGCCCTCGGCGGATTTCGCGCGCAGCCACGCGCCGGCGTCCGCGCGGGGTACTTCGTGCACCACGATGTCCTCGGTTGCGTCACCGCCGCCCGGACCGACCTTCTGCAGGTCCAACGCGCGCACGAAATGCATCATCTCGGTGCTCATGCCGGCCGACGACGGGCCGGAGTGCAACGCCACCACGCGCCCGCAGGCGTAGCCGGTTTCCTCGACCAGTTCGCGGCGGGCGGCGCTGGCGATGCTGTCATCGTCGGTGTGGCCGGCATCGCCGATCAGGCCGGCCGGCATCTCGAGGGTGAACTGGCGGATCGGCACGCGGTACTGCTCGACGAACAGCACGTGGTCTTCCGGGGTGACCGCGACGATGATCACCGCACCCTGCGGGTTGTTGCGCTCGACGAACTCCCAGTGCCCGCGGCGCCTCAGCGTCAGCCATTTGCCCGCATGCAGGGTTTCGACCGCCGCCGAGGCGTCGGCGGGAGTGCGTTGGTCACGGTTCACTGCGAGGCTCCAGTTGCAGAAGGTGTTGCGCGCGCGTGCGCGTGAGCGGCCCGATCCGCAGCCGTTCGCACAACGCGTCCAGGGTGGCGCGATCCACGCTGCGCCGGCGCAGGCCATCGGGGCTGCGCGGCACCGGCGCGTCCAGCGCGATGCGCGCGAGCCGCTGCGACAGCCGCGCGGAATCCGCGTGGCGGCGCAGTTTGTCGGCTATGGACTTGGCGCCGCGCAGGCGCAGGAACGGCACTTCGTCCACGCGCGCCAGCAGCGTTTCCAGTGAGCCGAATTGCGCCAGCAGCGCCGCGGCGCCCTTGGCGCCGATGCCAGGCACGCCGGGGATATTGTCGGTGGCATCGCCGGTCAGCGCCAGGTAATCGACCACCTGGTGCGCCTCCACGCCCAGGCGCGCGGGGATGCCGGCCGCACCCCAGCGCTGGCCGCGCGCGTAGTCCCATTGTTCGGTGTCGGGATCCAGCAACTGGCCGAAATCCTTGTCGGCCGACACGATCACTGCGTGCAGGCCGTGCCCGCGCGATGCGGCCAGCACGCTGCCGATCAGGTCGTCCGCTTCGTAGGCGGCATCGGCCAGCACCGTGAAACCGAACGCCGCGGCCAGCTCGCGGCAGTACTGGAACTGGCGCTTCAGCTCGGGTGGCGCCGGGTCGCGATTGGCCTTGTACGCGGGATAGATCGTGTTGCGGAAGGAACTGGTCAGCGCGATATCGAAGGCCGCGACCGCGTGGCTGGCGCGGGTGCGTTCCACGAAGTCCAGCAGGAACCGGGCGAACCCGTGCACGGCGTTGACCGGGTTGCCCTCGGTGTCGAAGAACGCATCCGGCAGCGCGTGCCAGGCGCGAAACACGTACATGCTGGCGTCGATCAGATAGACCGTATCGACCGGCATCGGGGTCGCCGCGGGGGTCGGCAGGTTCATCCCTGCCACGCGCCGGCAACTTGATCGACGGCCGGGCGGATGCGCTCGGGCGGCTCGTCGCCACGGCTGCCGATGTGGATGTAGGCGATCGCGCGCTCGTGCGCGGACAGGCCCAGCAATGCGGCCGCGTCGCGGTCGTAGCACGACCAGCCGGTCAGCCATTGTGCGGCGAACCCGGCCGCCTGTGCCGCCAGCAGCAGGTTGAACGCGAGGCACCCCGCCGACAGCAGCTGTTCCTGTTCGGGCACCTTGGTGATGGCAGCGTCGATGCGCGCAATCACCGCCAGCACCACCGGCGAATGCGCGAAGCGCTCGCGGTCCTTGGCCAGCTTGGCGGCCGCCACGCCGGGATCGACGCGGGCGTGCAACTCGGCCAGTGCCGCGCCGTAGCGTGCGCCGGCATCGCCGCTGAAAACGATCAGGCGCCACGGCGTCAGCTTGCCGTGATCGGGCACGCGGATGGCGGTCGCGATGATTTCGCGCAGTTGTTGCGCGTCCGGCCCGGGGGGTTGCAATCGCGCGGCCGGCACCGAGCGGCGGTTGCGCAGGAACGCGAGGGCTTGCGCATTGACGGCAGGTTGGTCGGGCATCGCCTGAGTTTACCAGCCGTGTCCGGCTGCTTTGCGCTACGATGCGGCGATTGCCCACGGAGAGTGCCATGCCGATCACCATTGCCGCCCTGCGTGAAACCGCCGGCGGGGAACGCCGCGTGGCGATGACGCCGGAGACCGCAAAAAAATATGTCGCGCGCGGCCTGCGGGTAGTGCTGGAGCACGCCGCGGGCACCGCGGCGGGGTTCCCCGACGCCGCTTACACCGGCGTCGAATTCGCCGATGCGGCATCGGTTGCAGGGCAAGCGGACGTACTGTTGTGCGTGCAGCCGCCGGCGACCGAAAGCGTCGCGGCGATGCAGGCCGGCGCCGCGTTGATCGGCCAGTTGCACCCGCACAGCGCCGGCGAGCGGCTGGCGGCGTATGCGCAGCACAAACTTGTCGCGTTCTCGCTGGAGCTGCTGCCGCGCACCACCCGGGGGCAGGCGATGGACGTGTTGTCTTCGCAGGCCGCGGTCGCCGGTTATCGCGCGATGCTGATCGCTGCAGAAGCCGCGCCGAAGTTCTTCCCGATGCTCACCACCGCGGCGGGCACCTTGCGACCGTCCAAGGTGCTGGTGATCGGCGCGGGCGTGGCCGGCCTGCAGGCCATCGCCACCGCGCGCCGGCTGGGCGCGATGGTCGAAGGTTTCGACGTGCGTCCGGAAACCCGCGAGCAGATCGAGTCGCTGGGCGCGAAATTCCTGGACCTCGGCGTCAACGCGGCGGGCGAGGGCGGCTACGCGCGCGAGCTGACCGCCGGGGAGCGCGCGGCGCAACAGGCCAAGCTGGCCGAGCACGTGAAGACCGTGGACGTGATCGTCACCACCGCCGCGGTGCCGGGGCGGCCGGCACCGAAGATCGTGCCCTTGTCGATGGTCGATGGCATGAAGGCGGGCGCGATCATCGTCGATCTTGCGGCCGAGGGCGGCGGCAATTGCGAGGCTACCCGGCCCGGCGAGCGCGTCGCGCGCAACGGCGTCACCATCATCGGGCCGCTCAACCTGCCGTCGGGCGCGCCGCTGCACGCTTCGGAAATGTACGCGCGCAACCTGGCGCACTTCAGCGAACTGGTCATTGCGGACGGCGCGTGGAAGCCCGACTTCGAGGACGAGCTGGTCGCCAAAACCTGCGTCGCGCGTGACGGTGAGGTGGTATTCGGCAAGGCGTAGGTAGCCGCGGGCGACGGTTGGCTGCGGCCACCCGCGACGGGTCAGTGCGCACCCGATGTGGGCGGATGCATCGGAATCGGCTTGCCGGCGTGCCCGGTCATCCACTGCATGCGCTGTTCGGGCGACATCGCGCGCCAGCGTTCGTGCAGGGCGTGGCGTTCGGCCGGCGGCAACGACTGGAACCGGCGGAAGGCCGCGCTGACCCTGGCGCGCTCTGCGGGCGTCAGGTTGTGGAACGCGCGCGCGTTCTCGCGCCACCGCTGGCGCTGCTCGGGCGTCATGTTGGCCCAGCGCGTCAGGCGTTCCCGAATCTGCTGCTGGCGTTCCGGTGGCAGCGTGGCCCAGCGTTCGGCGTTGCGCGCCAAATGGCGCTGGTGCCCGGGGCGCAGCTGGTCCCACTGTCCTTGCAGGGGTTCGAGTACGCTTTGCTGCGCGGGTGACAGGCTGGACCACGCCATGGGTTGTGGCGGTTCGCCCGGTTCCGCCGACGTGCCCGGTGGCGGACTCTGCACCGACATGGCCGGGGCGGCTTGTGCCCACGCGGCCACCCACGCCGCCATCGACAGCATGGCCACCGCAATCGCAATGAGTGCTTTGCCGCGCATCAACGTCCGCTTCCGGCGGGGGCGGAGGCCACCGTTGGCTGGTTGGCCAGCCAACGGTAGAAGTCGAGGTTCTGCACCATTTCCATCTGCGGGTTGCCGACGTTCACCGCCGCTTCGTCGGCGTCCCCCGCGCCGACCGCGACCGGCGTGGCGGAAAGCGGCGTGGCGGGTTGCACGGTTTCCACCGGATGCAGCCAGATCACGCCAATCGCCAGCACGCAGCAGGCGGCGGCGCCCACCAGCGGTGCCCATGTGTGTCGCGGCCACCGCGCCGCGCCCGCGTCCAGCGCCTTGCGGCGCGCCAGCCCGAGCCGCAGCGCGTGGTAGGAGTCGGTGTTGTCGCAGGCGACCTTGAAGAGGGCACGCGCGCGGGCCTCGACTTCGGTGTCGTCTGGCAATCCTTCGAATGCGTTTGGTTGCAGATTGTTCATCGCCAATCCTCAAGTTGCCTGCGCAGCGCGTCCATGGCCCGCGACAGATGGGTTTTGACGCTGCCGGCGCTGCAACCCATCGCCTTTGCCGTATCCGCCACGTTCAGTCCTTCCAGTATCCGCAGCATGAAGGCTTGTTGCTGCCGCCGTGGCAGGGCGCGGATCGCCTTCGACATCGCCGCGTGCGCCTGCCGTGCAGCCAGCAGGCGCGCTGGGCCGGGGCCAAGGTCCGGTGGCTCCCACGCCGGCAGTTCCTCGGCAGCATTCGTGACCGGGCGACCCATCCATACCAGCACCCGGTTGCGGACGGTACGCCGGCGCTGCAGGTCCGTGATGCGCCGGCGCAGGATGCCCCAGAACAGCGGCGGCCATTCCTCGGCCGGTTTGCCCGAGTAGTGTTTCACCAGCCGCAGCATGGCATCCTGCACCGCGTCCAGCGCCTCGTCGGGGTCGCGCAATGCGATCTCGGCCACGCGCCACGCATGCCGCTCGACGCCGGCCAGGAACGCCTCGATGGTCGCAGCCACCGGCCGTGTTGCGGGGACCGCCTGCGTCATGGGGGGTGCGGCGAGCACCGTGGCTGCGGTCATTCCATCGCCGCTTGCGGGCATCGGTTCGGCATCCGTCGTCTCGTGCATCCTGGTCGCCCTTGATAACGCGGCGATCGGGAATGGGTTGACCGCCGCATTCCGGCGCCACGTGCCGGTATGATGACCCGGCCCACGGGAGGGGAACATGATCACCGGCTTTCTGGCACTGTACATCTTCATGTTGGCGGCGTTCACCGGCTACGAGATCATCAGTCGGGTGCCGGTCATCTTGCACACGCCGTTGATGTCCGGTTCCAACTTCGTGCACGGCATCGTGCTGGTGGGCGCGATGGTGGCCCTCGGGCATGCGACCGGCGCCGTCGAAATCACGATTGGTGTGGTGGCGGTGCTGCTGGCTGCCGGCAACGTCGCCGGGGGCTACGTAGTCACCGAGCGGATGCTGGAGATGTTCAAGACCTCCAAGCAGCAGAAGCCCGCAAGCAAGTGACGCCCGGCATGCGAAGGGCGGTGGAACGTCGCGTCCCCGGTGGCACGCGAGCGGGCGCTGGCTGGGGATCCAATCCGGGGACATGCGAATGACACTGCCGAGCTACACGACCACCATCATCAACGCGATCTACTTCATCGCGGCCATCCTGTTCATCTGGGGCCTGAAGCGCATGAGCTCGCCGCGTACCGCGCGCAACGGCATCGTGTGGGCGGGCGCCGGCATGGCGGCGGCCATCATCGCGACATTCTTCCTGCCAGGTATCCACAACCTCGGCTGGATGCTCGGCGCGATCATCGTCGGCGTCGGGCTCTCGTGGTGGGTCGGCCGGCGCGTGCCGATGACCGCGATGCCGCAGATGGTCGCCTTGTTCAACGGCATGGGCGGCGGCGCGGCGGCGGCCATCGGCGCGGTCGAACTGATCCGTTTGAACATGGCGTTGGCGGCGGCGACGCTGGTGCCCAACACGTACCCGATCCAGCCGGAGGCGTGGGCGAAGGCGGCCGCGGTGCCGACCCTGAGCCCGGTCGAGCAGGTGCTGGCGTACATCGGCGTGTTGATCGGTGCGGTGTCGCTGACGGGCTCGCTGATCGCGTTCGCCAAGTTGCAGGGCTGGATGGACAAGCGCTTCGTGTTTCCGCTGCAGCGCTGGGTCAACCTCGTGATCTTCGCCGCGGCCGTCGTGTGCGGCGTGCTGGCGCTGATCGCCGGGCTTGAGGGCCATGCCTTCGCGTGGGGGCTGCTGGTCGCGTTCCTGGGGTTGACGCTGGTGTTCGGCATCGCGATGACGTTGCCCATCGGCGGCGCCGACATGCCGGTGGTGATTTCGATGTACAACGCCTTCACCGGCCTTGCGGTGGCCTTCGAGGGCTTCGTGCTGCAGAACGAGGCCATGATCATCGCGGGCATGGTGGTGGGCGCCGCGGGCACGCTGCTGACGCAGCTGATGGCCAAGGCCATGAACCGCTCGCTCGGCAACGTGCTGTTCGGCAATTTCGGGGCCGGCGGCGCGGGCACGCAGCAGCAGGAGATCGCGGGCGCGCTGAAGCCGATCGACGCGGCCGACGCCGCCGTGATGATGGCCTATGCCGAGCGCGTCGCGATCGTGCCGGGCTACGGCATGGCGGTCGCGCAGGCGCAGCACAAGGTGTGGGAGTTCGCGCGGCTGCTGATCGAGCGGGGCGTCAAGGTCACCTTCGCGATCCACCCGGTCGCGGGCCGCATGCCGGGTCACATGAACGTGCTGCTGGCGGAAGCCGGCGTGCCGTACGACCTGATCGCGGACATGGACGACATCAACCCGCAGTTTCCCAACATCGACGTGGCGCTGGTGATCGGCGCCAACGACGTGGTCAACCCGTCGGCGCGCACCGACAAGGGTTCGCCCATCTACGGCATGCCGATCCTGGACGTGGCCAAAGCCAAGAACGTCATCGTGATCAAGCGCGGCCGCGGCAAGGGTTTCGCCGGCATCGAGAATGCACTGTTCTACGCCGACAACACGCGCATGCTGTACGGCGATGGCCAGGCCATGGCCGGCGAATTGGTGGCGGGCTTGAAAACCCTGGATGCCTGACCGGAGCAGCTGTTGCGGAAAGTCAGGCTAGGGATGGCCGGGGTGATGTTCGACATCCGGAGTCTCGGGTCCCTGGATGGCGACCCGGAGATGCAGCGATCATGGACGATTGCTTGAAGATGCCAACCACGTTGCGATGATCGCGGCCAGCACCGCGGCGCCCGCGTACGCCAGCACTGCAGCCGCGCTCAGGCCGAACTTGGCAACCTGCAGGGTCAGGCCGGCACCGCCGGTCGCGAAGGCCTGCCCGAACGGGTAACCCGTAACCGCGGCGATGCGCGCGACCGCGACCAGGCTTGCGGCATAAAACCCCGCGACCAGCACCGCCAGCGCAGCGATGCCCGCGCCCCAACGTGCATGCAGGCAGCCGCAAAACTTCAGGACCAGCGTCAGCGGCAGCGCCAGCAGCAGGATGGGCCAGCAGGGCCGGACCGCGAAGACCAGCGCCGTGAAGCCGGCGACCGCGCCGGTGGCGAGGGTACACATCAGCCAGCCGAAACCCGATGCCACGCCCGACGCGATGCGCGCGAGGGCGGACCGTTGCATGGGCGTGGACGCACTGGAAACGGAGGGGGCAGGTTGGTCCACGCGGTATTCATGCGGCAAGGTCACCCCCGATGATAGAGCACGGGCCGCGCCAACGGCGAATGCGCGCCCGCCCGCCGGGGGGTTGCAGGCATCCCGGCTGACCTCCATCAAGAAGACTGCGCGAAGGGTTGGTATCCTCTACAGGTTGCGCAGCCGCGCCCAAGTATTACGTCCCAGACCCATGCCCGGATTCAGTGCCTCCAGCGAACCCTTCACCCTGCAGCGTGACTGCCACGCGGTACACGTGCCGTATGGCGACGTGGTCAACCTTCCGGCCGGACAGACCGGCTACATCACGCAATCGATGGGCGGCAGTTTCACCGTGTACGTCGAAGGCAGCCTGTTTCGCGTGGACGGCAAGGACGCCGATGCCCTGGGCAAACCGCCGCCGGAGGCGTTGACGGTTCCTGAGAACGCCAACGACGAGGATGTCGAGCGGGTCGTCTGGGAACAGCTGCGCTCGGTGTTCGACCCCGAAATCCCGATCAACGTGGTGGATCTCGGGCTGGTGTACGACCTTTCGATGGAGCACATGGACGACGGCGCCCGCAAGGTTTACGTCAAGCTGACGCTGACCGCACCCGGGTGCGGCATGGGCGACATCATGGTCGAGGACGCGCGCACCAAGCTCGAGCTGATTCCCACGATCAAGGAAGCGCAGATCGACCTGGTGTTCGATCCGCCGTGGAACCAGTCGATGATGTCCGACGAGGCCAAGCTGCAGACCGGGATGATGTGAGGCCGCCGGCGCGGCGATCGCGCTTGCGCCAGGTCTGCGTGTGCAATCGCGTCGGGTGAACGGCTGGCCCGGTTGGCCTGGCTTTGCCGTCTGCGTGAAATTGTGACCGGGTGGACATGCGGGCTGTCTGCAGCCTGAATGCGTTGCTGCGATGCAGCGTGACGTCGTCTTCGCGGTTGTCTAGGTTGCCCGGCGTTCGCTG
>JAICHS010000019.1 GCA_025924775.1 Rhodanobacteraceae bacterium | reverse complement strand
GGGCGCGGGCGCGCGCGCCGCTGGCTGACGCCGCCGATGCCCGGATTCGCGACGACCTTGTTGCTCCCGGTGCCGCCCGCGGGCGACTAGGATTTGACTGTCGAGCAACGAGGACCCGGGCATGCAACGCTCACCCGCCAAAATCGTGCGCGAATACGGCCCGTTCCCGGGTATCGAACAGGTGGCTGGCGTGACCTACGACGGCCAGCGCGTCTGGTTTGCTTCCGGCGACCGGATCCATGCGCTGGACCCCACAACCGGGGCCACGCAGCGCGCGCTCGATGCCGCCGCGCACGCGGGTACGGCCTTCGACGGCAAGCACCTGTTCCAGATCGCCGAGGGCCGCATCGACAAGCTCGACCCGGAGACCGGCCGCGTGCTCGCGACGATCCCCGCACCGGGTGATGGCGGCAATTCCGGGTTGGCGTGGGCCGAGGGCACGCTGTGGGTGGGCGAGTACAAGAACCGGAGGATCCACCAGATCGATCCCGAAACCGGGGCGATCCTCCGCACCATCGAGGCCAGCCGCTTCGTCACCGGCGTCACCTGGGTCGACGGCGAACTCTGGCACGGCACCTGGGAAGACGACGCGAGCGACCTGCGGCGCATCGACCCGCAATCGGGCGAGGTGCTGGAACTGCTCGACTTGCCGGCTGGCGTGGGCGTGTCGGGGCTCGAATCCGACGGTCGGGACCGCTTCTTCTGCGGAGGCGGCAATAGCGGCAAGCTGCGCGTGGTACGGCGCCCGCGCAAACCCTGACCGCGTGCGTGGCCGGCAGCCAGCCAGGTGGTGGCGCGAGCGTGCCGCCAGTCGCGCACGCGCGACTGGCGAGGTTCAGCCGGTTCCCGTAGCCTGTCGGCACCCCCACCACGGAGACCGTGAATGCGCATCGGACTGATCGTCGTCGGCATCGTGCTGCTCGGCCTGGGCGTGTGGGTGGCGATGGGCAAGCTCACCTACCCAAGTACTGAAACCCCGATCAAGTTCGGCCAGCTCGAAGTGAAAACGACTGTGGACAAGCCGGTGCCAGCGCCGATCGGCTATGCCGGCATCGTGATTGGTGGCGTGCTGATCCTGGCGGGTGCCCTGAAAAAACAGTAACCCGCGCGGACGTGGCCGCGCGCCGCGCGACCACGCGATGCGTCAAAGTCCCAGCTTGCTGGCCAGCCCCGACAACTGGCTGAGATTGAAACCGCTACCGCCCGCGGGCACCTGCCCGTTCGGCGTCAGGCGGTTGACCACTTCGGGCAGGTGCCGCGCCAACTGGCCGAGCACCTGCGAGGGATCGACACCCAGTTTCTGCGCCATCGCCTCCACGTGCTGGCCGGCAGCGGTGCCCTGCAAGGCCTGCCCGAGCTGGGCGCCACTGACCGACTGGTTGGCGCCGGTGCCGACCCAGGAACTGACCACGCCGCCCAGGCCGCCCTGCTGCAGGGTCGAAACCAGGCCGCCGATGCCACCGGATTTCTGGATCAATCCGCCGATCACCTCCAGCGCGGCGTTGCCACTGCTGGCGCCTTGACCACCCGCCAGGCCCTTCAACGTATCGAGAATCGACATGGCTCTCTCCTTGTCGTTACGCCCCCCCGGCCCCCGGACGATAGCACCAAGTGGGCCAAGCGGCGGGCGTTACAATCACGTCGATGGATGTTTCGTACCTGCTGGATTCGCTCAACACCGCGCAACGAGAAGCCGTCGCCGCCCCGCCAGGCCACTACCTGGTGCTGGCCGGCGCGGGTTCGGGCAAAACCCGCGTGCTCACCCACCGCATCGGCTGGCTGATCGAGGCCGAGGGTGCGGCGCCGTGGTCGATCCTGGCCGTCACCTTCACCAACAAGGCCGCCGGCGAGATGCGCGCGCGCCTTGCCAACCTGCTGCCGCAGGGTCTGCGCGGCCTCACGGTCGGCACCTTCCACGGCATCGCGCATCGCCTGTTGCGCCAGCACTGGCAGGAGGCTCACCTGCCGGAAACCTTCCAGATCCTCGACTCGGATGACCAGCAACGACTGGTGAAACGCGTCGTCGCCGGGCTCGGCTTCGACGAGTCCAAATACCCGCCGCGCCAAGCCTGCTGGCAGATCAACGCGTGGAAGGACGAGGGCAAGCGCCCCGAAGGCATCGAGCCGGGCGACCATCCGGTCGCGCGCACCTATCTCAAAGTCTACGAAGCCTACGAGCAGGCCTGCCGGCGGGCGGGGTTGGTCGATTTCGCCGAACTGCTGCTGCGCGCGCATGAGCTCATCCGCGACAACGACGCCTTGCGCGCGCACTACCAGGAACGCTGGCGGCACCTGCTGATCGACGAATTCCAGGACACCAACGCGCTGCAGTACGCGTGGATCCGGCTGCTGGCCGGCAAGACCGGCAAAGTCTTCGCGGTCGGCGACGACGACCAGTCGATCTACGGCTGGCGCGGCGCGAGGGTCGAGAACATGCGCGCGTTCCTGCGCGATTTCCCGGATGCCAAGACCCTGCGGCTGGAACAGAACTATCGGTCCACCGCGACCATCCTGGAAGCCGCCAACGCGGTGATCGCGCAGAACCCGTCACGGCTCGGCAAGAAACTGTGGACCGCGGGCGAGGCGGGTGAGCCGATCGCGCTGTATGCGGCCTACAACGAGCAGGACGAAGCGCGCTTCGTGGTCGAACGCATCCGCGAATACATCGAAGGCGGTGGCCACGCGTCCGATGTCGCCGTGCTGTACCGCTCCAACGCGCAGTCGCGCAACTTCGAGGAACAACTGCACCAGCACGACGTGCCGTACCGCGTGTACGGGGGCCAGCGCTATTTCGAGCGCGCCGAAGTCAAGGACGCCCTCGCCTACCTGCGCCTCGCCGCCAATCGCGGCGACGATGCCTCGTTTGAGCGCGCGCTGGCGACACCGCCGCACGGCGTGGGCGAACGCACGGTCGAAGCGCTGCGCCGGCGCGCCCGCGGCGATGACACGCCCCTGTGGGATGCCTCGTTGGCCGAACTTGCGGACAGCGGCCTGACCACCCGCGCGAAAAACGCGCTCCGCGGGTTCATGACGCTGGTCGACGCGTTGTCACACGATGAACCCCTCTCCCCCCGGGAGAGGGGCAGGGGTGAGGGTGCGCTCTCGAACGAAGCTCCACGCGAAACCGAACCCTCTCCCCCAACCCCTCCCCCGGAGGGGGAGGGGAGCACGCTCACGCTGGCCGAACAGGTCGAACGCGCGGTCACGCAGTCCGGCCTGCGCGACTATTACGAACGCGACAGCCGCGGCAACGCCGAGGCGCGCGTCGAGAACCTGGACGAACTGGTCAACGTCGCCAGCCGCTTCGAACGCACGCCCGAAGACATCGAAGCCGATCTTTCCGAACTTGCGGCATTCCTTGCCCACGCTGCGCTGGAGGCCGGCGAAGGCCAAGGCGAAGCCGGTGCCGATTGCGTGCAACTGATGACGCTGCATTCGGCCAAGGGCCTGGAATTCCCGGTGGTGTTCCTGGTCGGGATGGAAGATGGCCTGTTCCCCACCCAGCGTTCGATGGAAGACGCCGCACGGCTCGAAGAAGAACGCCGCCTCGCCTACGTCGGCATCACCCGCGCGCGTGAACGACTGGTACTGTGCTACGCCGAATCGCGTCGCCAGTACGGCAGCGAAACCCTGCAGCGCCCGTCGCGCTTCCTCGACGAACTGCCCGCGCACCTGCTGACCGAGGTGCGACCGCGCGCACGGATCTCGCGCCCCGTCTATACCACGCGTGCCTCACACGGCCACGCCGATCTGGACGACACGTTGCCCATCAAACTCGGCCAGCGCGTGCGCCACGCCAAGTTCGGCGAAGGCGTCGTCGTCACCGCCGAAGGTTCCGGCGCGCATACGCGCATCCAGGTGAATTTTGCGGATGCGGGGCCGAAGTGGCTGGTGGCGGCCTACGCCAATTTGACCGCGCTCTGACTCGCGACGCGAAGCCCATCCATTCGGTGGACCTGCTCAGCGTCGTATACCCGCGAGGCTGTTGCGTGGGGCCGGAAAATTTGTCGTCATTCCGGGGCCGCCCGCAAGCAGCGCGCGCAACCCCGAAATGACGACGATTGTTGGACCGGCCTTCGCCGGATGACGAGCACGGTCAGCCACGCCCCTGCGGTTGCCACGCAGACAACGCACGCTCGGTGCGCTCGCGGCCCAGTTCGATCAGTTCCGATGCGCGGTAGAACTCGTACACGGCACTGGCGTTGCGCGGGATTTCGATCACGAGGTCGGGGCGGTCGGACGCGAGCCGGAAGCCGGTGAGGTTTTGCTGCATCAGGTCCAGCGACTGCGTGAGCGTGTCCATCCAGCCGGGTCCGTGCGCGGCGTCCTCGTGGTTGCCGATGGTGCGCTTGACGAACGCCGCAACCTTGCCGCGCAACCCGCTGCGCGGCCGCGCGAGTCTGCCGGGGCCCGCTCGCGCGGGCAGCACCTCGGGCGGCCCGTTGACATTGACCGCAACGGTGTAGTCGCTGGGCGAGCGCAACAGCGGGGTCAGCGGCAGCGGATTCATCAGGCCGCCATCGACGAGCCGGTGGCCATGCACGGGACGCGGCTGGAAGATGGTCGGGATCGCGATGGACGCGCGGATCGCGTCGAACAGCGGCCCGCGCGTCAGCCACACCTCACGCTCGCGATCGAGGTCGGTCGCAACCGCGGTGAAGGGAATCGGCAGGTCCTCGATGTTGACCGCGCCAATCAGTTCGCGCAGCACGCCGATGATGCGATCGCCCTTGATGAGCCCCGCGCCGGACAGCGTCCAGTCCACCAGCTTCAGCACGTCCATTTTCTGCAGCGCGCAGGCCCAGTCGCGATAGACGTCCAGCTTGCCGGCCGCATGGATGCCGCCGATCAGCGCGCCCATGGAACTGCCGGCGACCGCGGTGATGCGATAGCCCGCGGCCGTGAGGGCCTCGATCGCGCCGATGTGCGCCAGCCCGCGCGCGCCGCCGGTACTCAGCGCCAGCGCGATGGTCGGCTGCGCGCGTGCGGGAACCTCAAGGGCCTGGGGGTCGTTCACGGCCTGGCGTGGTCGTACTCATCCAGCGCCAGCTTGTGCATCACGCGGATTTCCTCGCGCAGCGATTGCGGCGCCACCACTTCCGCGTCCGGTCCGTAGCGCAGGATGTCCATCACCAGCTCGCGCGATTGCGAATACGGCACCTTGAGTTCATAGCGGCCGTCGTCCAGCCAGCGGCTTTCCTGCAACGAATGCCAATGCTCGTCGGCCACCCAGCGCGCGGCCTTCTTGGAAAACCGGATCGTGGCCCAGGCCTTGGGCGCACCGGCGAAGATGCCGTAGCTCGACGCCAGCGTCTCGTTCAATTCCTGCTCGTCGCGATCGACGGCGGGCAGGTCCAACACCTCGACCTGGCCGATGCGGTCCACCGCAAAACTGCGCAACGCCTCGCGGTCGTGGTCCCACGCATCGAGATACCAGTTGTCGCGGTAATGCGTCAGCCGCTGCGGCGACACGTGGCGCACGTTGTCCGAGCCGGTGGTGCGCGCGCGATAACGGAACCGGATCTGGCGGCGCGCCAGCACCGCGCCCGCCACCGCGCGAAACACCTGCTGGTTGAGCTTGCGCGAACCCCACGGCACCACGCGGATGCGCTCCAGCGGCTGCTTGCGCGTGCCCGCCTGCTCGTTCAGCAGTTTTTCCACGCGCGTGCGAAACGGCGCCAGCGCATCCGACAGGACACCAGGATCGGACCGCGCGACCAGCGCTTCCAGCGCCATCAATGCCGACAGCTCCTCGCTGGTCAGCCACAGCCCGGGCAATTCGAAGCGTTCGCCCTCACCCTCGGCGTAGTGGAATCCGCTGCCTTCGGGGTCGCTGTCCAGCGGCGCGCCCAGCGCATCGCGCAGGAACGCGATGTCGCGATACAGCGTGGCGCGCGAGCAACCCAGTTCCTCACGCAGGCGCTGCACCCCGACGGGCCGCCGATGCGACTTGAAAATGCCGTGCAGCTTGAGGACGCGCTCATACTGGTGCATAGCGCGCAGGATGCCGCGCCGCGTGCCTGGCGGCAAGCACTTGAGGGTTTCGTCCGTTCGCCTCCGGATCGAGTCCGGATCGGGCCCTGGGCCGCAGGTCCGACGGACCGCAGACGCAGGACTGCGCCGCCCATGCTTCGACTTCCCCTGCTGCGCAAGCTACGCTCTGCACGGACGGCTGGATACCTGCCTGCAAACACCCATGCCCCACGCCCAGCTCGAGCTGAACCGCCCCACCGGCGACGAAGTCAAAACCACCACGTGCTACATGTGCGCGTGCCGGTGTGGCATCCGCGTGCACCTGAAGCACGGCCAGGTCCGCTACATCGACGGCAATCCCGCGCATCCGATCAACCGCGGCGTGATCTGTGCCAAGGGCGCGTCCGGGATGATGCAGCACTACTCGCCGGCGCGGCTGTCCAAGCCGCTGCTGCGGGTGGGCGAGCGTGGGGAGCGCAAGTTCCGAGAGATCGAATGGGACGAGACGCTGGCGCTGGCGACGAAGTGGCTTTCCGACATCCGCGCACGCAATCCGGATGAACTCGCGTTCTTCACCGGCCGCGACCAGTCGCAGGCGCTGACCGGCTGGTGGGCGCAGCAGTTCGGCACCATCAACTACGCCGCGCACGGTGGTTTCTGCTCGGTGAACATGGCCGCGGCCGGCATGTACACCTTCGGCGGCTCGTTCTGGGAATTCGGCGAACCCGATTGGGACCGCACGAAGTACCTGATGCTGTGGGGCGTGGCCGAAGACCACGATTCCAACCCGATCAAGCTGGGGCTCGGCAAGCTGAAAGCGCGCGGCGCCAAGATCGTCGCGATCAATCCGGTACGCACGGGCTACGCCTCGATCGCGGACGAATGGGTACCGGTGAACCCCGGCACCGACGGCCTCCTGGCCGGCGCGCTGATCCACGAGCTGCTGCTGGGTGATCGCGTGGATTTCGAGTACCTGGTGCGCTACAGCAACGCGCATCATCTGGTGATCCGCGCGCCGGGTGCGGCCGACGATGGCTTGATCGCACGCGATGCAGACGGCAAGCCGCTGTGCGCGGTGCGTAGTGCCTCAAATCGTCATTCCGGGGCTGCGCAAAGCGCAGAACCCGGAATCCACGACGCCGATCACGGAAAACCGGATTCCGGATCGTTGCTCCGCAACGTCCGGAATGACGAACAAAAATCTTCGGATTTCGCACTGACTGACGCCACGCAACCCGACATCGCGCCGCTGATCGCGGGCGAATACACCCTGCCCGACGGCCGCAAGGCGGTGCCGGCGTTCCAGCTGGTCGCCGAGCGATTCCTCGCCGACGACTACGCGCCGGATCACGTAGCCGAAACCTGTGGTGTGGACGCGGCGACAATCCGCCGTCTGGCCGCCGAGCTTGCGCACGTCGCCTTCGACGCAGCCATCGAACTGCCGATCGCCTGGACCGATACCCACGGCCGCCACCACGACTCGATGCGCGGCCGGCCGGTGTCGATGCATGCCATGCGCGGGATCGCCGCGCACGCCAACGGCTTCCACACGTGTCGCACCATCCATCTGCTGCAAATCCTGCTGGGCGCGATCGATACACCCGGCAGCTACCGCTACCACCCGCCGTATCCGAAACCCGCACCGCCCGGCAACAAGCCGGCGAAGTCGCGCCGACCCGACGGTTCGCTGACGGGCAATCCACTGGGCTATCCACAGTCGCCCGACGACCTGCTGGTGGACGCCGAGGGCAAACCACGCCGCATCGACCACGCCTTCAGCTGGGAATTTCCGCTGGCCGCGCACGGCCTGCTGCAGGCGGTGATCCGCAACGCGGTGGACGCCAACCCGACGCACATCGACACGCTGTTCCTGTTCATGGCCAACATGGGCTGGAACTCGGCGATGGACACCACCGCCACGCGCAAGCTGCTGTGCGCGAAGGACGCCGGGGGCCGTTACAAGATCCCGCACATCATCTACGCGGACGCGTACGACTCCGAAACCGTCGCGTTCGCGGACCTGGTGCTGCCCGACACCACTTATCTCGAACGCTACGACTGCATCAGCCTGCTGGATCGCCCGATCAGCGGCTGCGACCATGCCGCCGACGCGATCCGCCAGCCGGTGGTCGCGCCGGACCGCGACGTGCGCCCGTTCCAGGACGTGCTGCTGGACCTGGGCGCACGCCTCAAATTGCCGAACATGGCCGACCCCGACGGCCAGCCGGTCTACAAGAGTTACGCGGACTACATGGTGCGCCACGAGCGTGCGCCCGGCGTGGGCATGCTTTCAGGCTGGCGCGGCGCGGACGGCACGCAGGCCGGCAAGGGCGCACCGAACCCCGACCAGCTGCAGCGCTACATCGAGCATGGCTGCTTTTTCGAAACAAAAGTTCCGGAAGCCGGCGCGTACTACCGCATGGCCAATCGTGATTACCTTGCGTGGGCGCAGGCGATGGGCTTCGTCGCCAATACCGAACCGGTGACGCTGCAACTGTATTGCGAGGTGCTGCAGCGCTTCCGGCTGGCCGCGCAGGGCCACGGCGCGGTGCAACCGCCGGAAGCCGAGCGGGCGCGGGTGGAACGCTATTTCGACCCGGTGCCCTTGTGGTACTCCGAAATTGAACTCCCTGCCCCGCTCGCGGGGAGGGCGGCACGCAGTGCCGAGCGTGCGGCGCCTGTTGGGGGAGATCCTCGCGAAAATCCTCCCCATCTGCCCTCCGGGCACCTTCCCCCGCAGGCGGGGGAAGGGAACGACAGTTACCCCCTTTCCGCCATCACCCAGCGCCCGATGTTCATGTACCACGCGTGGGGCTCGCAGAACCGCTGGTTGCGCCAGATTGCGGCGCGCAACGTGTTGTACGTGCATCCCCACACGCTGGCCGCGCACAAGCTGGCCAGCGGCGATTGGGCGTGGCTGACCTCCCCGCGCGGGCGCCTGCGCGTTGAGGTGCGTGCGCACGCGGCCACCGCGCCGGGCACCGTATGGACCTGGAACGCCATCGGCAAGCGGCGCGGAGCGTGGAAGCTGGGCGCACGCGCGCCGGAATTCGTGGACGGCTTCCTGCTGAATCACCTCATCGGCGAACGCGCGCGCGATGCGCGCTACGGCAACGGTGACCCCGTCACCGGGCAGGCCGCGTGGTTCGACCTGAAGGTGCGGCTGGAGCACGACCCTGAACCGCGCGTGCCCGGCCACCGCTTCGAGCCCGTCGACGCGTGAACGAAATTTTTGCGGTGGCGTGGCAAGCTGCTACGGTGGCGCCGTGTCCGCAGACAACCATGGGTGTCCACGTCGCGGTGGCGGCGGGTGTGCCATCGACTTTTCGTGCGGCCCGGTGGCCACGCAGCCACGCGAGGCGGTTGGCAATGGGGAGAACCCGGGTGCTTGAACTGGTGTTCACGACGGGTGGCCGCGCATGACGTGGCAGGCCTGGGCCACCGCGGCGATCATCGTGATCGCAATGGCGATGTTCGCCAGCGAGAAGGTGCGCGTGGACCTGGTGGCCCTGATCACGCTGGGCCTGCTGGTCGCGCTCGGGATCGTCTCACCCGCGCAGGCGCTGTCGGGCTTCAGCAACGAGGCCACCGTTACCGTGGCGGCGATGTTCGCGCTGGCGCTGGGCATCGAGCGCTCCGGCGCGCTGGACCCGATCATCAACCTGCTCTCGCGGATCCGCAAGCCGTGGCTGCTGTCGCTGGGCATGATGCTGGCGATCGCGCCGCTGGGCGCGTTCATCAAGAACACCGCGCTGGTCGCCACGTTCCTGCCGCTCGCGCTCAGGGTTTGCCAGCGCACCGGCACCTCGCCTTCGCGGGTCTTGATGCCGATGGCGTTCGCCGCGCAGATGGGCGGTGTGTGCACCCTGATCGGCACGTCTTCCAACCTGCTGGTGGATTCGCTGGCCCAGGAGCACGGAATGCCGCCGATCGGCATCTTCGAATTCGCGCACATGGGCGTGCTGCTCGCGATCGCCGGCATCGTGTACCTGATGGTGATCGGCCGCTGGCTGCTGCCCAGGTATTTCGACAATGAAGTTTCGGGCCCGGCCCAGGTCGGCAAGTACGTCACCGAATTGAAGGTGATGTCCGACTCCGCACTGGTGGGCCAGACCATCGCCGAGGCCAGGTTGGGCGACCTTGGCGTGTACCCACTGGAACTGCTGCGCGGCGATCAGCACATGTGGTCGCCGCGCACCCAGAAGCTCGAACCCGGCGACGTGCTGCTGGTGCGTGGCGAGTGGGACAAGCTGGAGGATTTCCGCAAGCACGCCGATTTGGAAATCAATCCCGAGTTCACGCATACCGACGGCAGCGACAAGAGCAGCGTGCTGGTGGAAGCCATGATCGCGCCCGCCAGCCTGGCCGAGGACCGCACCCTGCGCGATCTCGACCTGCTGCCGACCTACAACGCCACCGTGCTGGGCATCCACCGCCGCGGCCACCTGCTGCGCGACAAGATCCGCGACGTGGCCTTCCAGACTGGCGACGTGCTGATGCTGCTGCTGCCGGCCGACGCGGTGAAGCGCCTGCGCCGCGACGACCGCTTCGTGATACTGAACGAACGCGACGACGCGCGTCGCCCCAAGTACAAGGCGTTTGTCGCGATCGGCATCATGGCCGCGGTGGTGGTGGTTTCGGCGCTGCGCTGGCTGCCGATCCCGATCGCCGCGATCTGCGGCGTGGCGGCGATGGCGCTGACGCGCTGCTTCGGCCGCAAGGACGTGTACCAGGGCATGGACTGGAAGATCATCATCCTGCTCGGCGCCATCCTGCCGCTCGGCATCGCGATCGAGAACACCGGGCTGGCGCACGTGATCGTCAACGGCGCGCTGGACGTCGTCGGCAACCACGGCCCGTTGGCCGCGCTGCTGATGGTGTACCTGCTCACGGCGCTGCTGACCGAACTGATGGGCCACAACCCGTCGGTGGTCCTGATGGTGGGCATCGCCGTCAGTGTCGCGCACGCGGTGCACGCCGATCCACGCCCGTTCGTGGTGGCGGTCGCCTTTGCCGCGGCCACGTCGTTCGCGACGCCGGTGGGATATCCGACCAACACGATGGTGTATTACGCTGGCGGCTACCGGTTCCTGGATTTCACCAAAGTCGGCGTGCCGTTGATCGCGTTGTTCTGCGCGCTGTCGATGTACCTCATCCCGAAGATCTGGCCGTTTTGATGCCACCGCAGATGCTGCCTTCGACATCCCCGCCTTTTTCCGCGCCGTTTCGCGGCGCGGGTGACTTTTGTTTCGGCAAAAGTCACCAAAACCATTGCGCCTGGATGACGCAAGCAGGGGTGCTTGCTGCATGACCTCCCTGCCCGCGCCAGCGAAGAAAAAACTCGGGTTGGTGATCGACCTCGACATCTGCGTCGGCTGCCATGCCTGCGCGGTCGCGTGCAAGGCGTGGAACGACGGCGGCGACTTCGGCCCGCTGGCGGACGACGATCCGTACGGGGCGGAGCCGCACGGCGTGTGGTTCAACCGCGTGCATTCGTACGAGGTGCAGCCACCCGCGCCCGGGCCGCGGCTGGACCTGCTGCACTTGGAAGACACCGCGGCTCCCGCGCCGCAGATGGTGCACTTCCCGCGTTCGTGCCTGCACTGCGAAACGCCGGATTGCGTGACGGTGTGCCCGACCGGCGCTAGCTACAAGCGCGCCGAAGACGGCATCGTGCTGGTGGACCAGGACAAGTGCATCGGCTGCCAGCTGTGCGCATGGGCATGCCCGTACGGTGCGCGCGAGATCGCCTTGCCGCACCCGAAGACGACCACCTCCGATACCGACCGCAAGGACGCCAAGCGCGGCACGATGCAAAAGTGCACGCTGTGCGTGGACCGCATTTACAACGAGACGCTGGACGCACGCGACCGCCAGCCGGCCTGCGTACTGGCGTGCCCGACCCACGCGCGCATGTTCGGCGACCTGGGTGATCCGGATTCCGACGTTTCGAAGGTGGTCGCCGAGCGCGGCGGCTTCGCGCTGATGCCGGAATTCGGCTACCAGCCGGTGAACCGTTACCTGCCACCGCGCCCGCGGCGCGACGGTTCCAGCACCGCCGCGACGCCACCCGCGCCTGCTACGGAAACGCTCGACGCCAATCAACTTCCGCCGCTGCTGCGCTGGCTGGACAAGGCGCTGTCGCGATGAGGCCCGCGCTGTCGGTGATCTTTTTCACGGTGCTGTCCGGCGCGGGTTACGGCCTGTGGTGCTGGTTGGGTGTCGCGTTGGCCGCAGGCGTGTATCCCTCGGCAGGGGTCGGCGTCCTGGCGCCGCTGGTGTTCGGGTTCGTGCTGGTGACGGCGGGCCTTTTGGCGTCCACCTCGCACCTCGGCCGGCCCGAGCGCGCATGGCGCGCACTCAGCCAATGGCGCTCGTCGTGGTTGTCGCGCGAAGGCATCGCCTCGCTGGCGGCCTACCTGCCGATGCTGGCGGTGGCATGGCTGGCCTGGCGCGGCAGTACCGGCGGCGGCCTGCGCGTCGCGGGCGCGCTGCTGGCGGCCTGCGCACTGGCCACCCTGCTGTGCACCGCCAACATCTATCGCTCGCTGAAAACCATCGCCGCCTGGCGCGCGCGCCAGGTGCTGCCACTGTACTTCGTGTTCGCATGGCTGTCGGGCGGGTTGTGGCTGTGGGCATGGCTGGCGCTGGCGCCGCACGCCGCGATTGGCGAGGCCTTCCCGCTGACCCTGCTGGCCCTGGCCGTGATTGCCGCCATCACCAAGTTCGACTACTGGCGCGGGATCGACGCGCAACCCGCCAACAGCGCCGGCCATGCGACGGGGCTGGAAACGCTGGGCCAGGTGCGGGCGTTTGAGGGACCGGTGACCGAGCCAAGCTACCTGACGCACGAAATGGCGTTCGTGCTGGCGCGCAGGCACGGCGGCCGGCTGCGCCGGATCGCGCTGGGGCTGTTCGCGGTGCTGCCCGTGCTGGCCATCGTGGTGGCCGTGACCACCGGGCAGGCGGCATGGATGGCGCCCATCGCGGCGATCGCCGCACTGGCGGGCCTGTTCATCGAGCGCTGGCTGTTCTTCGCCCAGGCCAGACATGCGGTGGCGGCGTTTTTCCCTGCCCCGCAGGGTTGAAAGCGGGGGCGCCAGCCCCACTTTCATCACGCAAATTTAACGGTTATTCAGTGCGCGACCTGCAGCCTTGCAGTGTTCGTTGTACGCATCGAGGAGTTGCGAATGAAGCCTTCACGCATCGCCGCGTTCGCGGCGGTTTCTGCCCTGTGCCTGCCGGTTCTGGCCCTGGCTGACACGCCCGCCGGCACGGCCTCCGGCTGGAGCGGCAGTGGCGAATTCGGCCTGGCCAACGCGACCGGCAACACCAAGTCGTTGAACGTCGACGCCAAGTTCAGGCTCGGCTACGAGGACGACACCTGGAAGGATACGTTCTTCCTCGACGCCAACCGCGCCAAGAGCAACGTCAAGGTGCCGGTGTTCGTCAACGGCGTGGAAACGGGTACCGCCAACAGCTATGAAACCACCGCCAACCACTTCGACGTGGGTGGCTCGGTCGGTTACAAGTTCAACCCACGCGCCTACCTGATCGGTGCCGCACGCTACGACCACGACGATTTCGCGCCCAACCGCTGGCAGGAAGTCGCGTCGATCGGTTTCGGCTACATCCTGCTGAAGGACATCCGCAACGAGCTCTCGGTCGAGGCCGGCCCCGGCTACAAGCGCTACCAGCCCCAGACCTACACCGTGGTGGACGCGACCGTGACGCCGCCGCTGGTCAGTACCGTGGTACCGCCTAGGGAAGACGAAGCGATCGGCCGCGCGCTGATCAACTACAAGCTCGCGCTGACCGACAACACCAGCCTGCAGGAAACCTTCCTCGCTGAAGTCGGCAGCCAGAACAAGTACTACCAGAACGACATCGGCCTTGCGGTCGCGATGACCAAGACGCTGGCGCTGAAGGTGGCGTACCAGAACCGCTACAACTCCGACATCGTGCCGGGCACCAAGCACATGGACAGCCTGCTCACGACCAATCTGGTGTACAACTTCGGCGGCGCGAAATAGTTCGGGAATCGAGGATCGAGGACCGGAGATCGGGGAAAGCGCCGGGGAGGATGCCCGGACCTGATTCGCGCGATACGTCAGCAATCGCACTTTCTATCGTCATTCCGGGGCCGACCGCGCTGTTTGCGGACGGAACCCGGAATCGGTTGTGCGTTTGCCAGGTTTGCCAAACCGATTCCGGGTTCGCCTGCGATGAAGCTACAGGCGCCCCGGAATGACGACAACTTTTACTGACATACGACGCTAATCAGGCGCCCGGATACAAAACCTCCCCTTCCTGCGGAAGGGAGAGGCAAAGCGGGCTCAGCCCGCCAGCTTCGCCTTCACGCTTTGCGACAGCGCGCCCATGTCGGCACGCCCGGCAGCGCGTTGCTTCAACAGGCCCATCACCTTGCCCATGTCGCGCGGCGACGTGGCGCCGGCGTCCGCGATGCACGCGGCGACCAGCGCGTCCAGTTCGGCGGCGGTCAGCTGCGCGGGCAGGTAACCCTCGATCACGCCGACCTCGAAGCGCTCCTGCGCCGCCAGGTCTTCACGCTTGGCGGCTTCGTACTGGGTGATCGAATCGCGGCGCTGCTTAAGCATCTTTTCCAGCACGCCCAGCACTTGGGCATCGTCCAGCGTGATGCGCTCGTCCACCTCGCGCTGGCGGATGGCCGCGCGGATCAGACGCACCGTCGCCAGGCGCGGCTTGTCGCCAGCTTTCAAGGCCGTCTTCATGTCCTCGGTGATGCGCTGGTTGAGTCCGGTCATGACGGTTCCTTCGACGGTGGGATGGAAACGCAAAATGCCGGCGCCGTGGGACACGACGCCGGCGAATGCGATGGCAACTCACCCGCGCCTGGCGCGGGCGGCAAAATCAGTACAGGCGCTTGCGGCGCGTGACTTCGCGCGACAGGCGGCGCAGGTGGCGCTTGACCGCGGCCGCACGCTTGCGCTTGCGTTCCTGGGTCGGCTTCTCGTAAAACTCGCGCTTGCGCGTTTCGGCGAGCACGCCGGCCTTCTCGCAGGTGCGCTTGAAACGGCGCAGCGCGATTTCGAACGGCTCGTTCTCGCGGACTTTGACGCTGGGCATGGACGCTCCACTTGCTAGAATGACCCGCCTTGACGCGGGTGAGCCGCGAATTATAGCGTGATCCTCATGATCAATTCAAAGTCCCCCGTGACCGGCCCGGTGCTGGGCATCGAAAGCTCCTGCGACGAGACCGGGGTCGCCGTCTACCAGGCCGGCCGCGGCCTGCTGGCGCACCGCCTGTACTCGCAGATCAAGCTGCACGCGCTGTACGGCGGGGTGGTGCCGGAACTGGCCAGCCGCGACCACGTGCGCAAGCTGGTACCCCTGTTGCGCCAGACCCTGGACGAGGGTGGCCTCAAGGTCTCGGACCTTTCTGCCGTGGCCTACACCGCCGGCCCGGGCCTGATCGGCGCGCTACTGGTCGGCGCCTCGGTGGCGCGTTCGCTGGCGTGGGCGCTGGAAATCCCGGCGATCGCGATCCACCACATGGAGGGCCACCTGCTGGCGCCACTGCTGGAGGAACCCGCGCCCGGAGGCGAGCCGCTGGCGCCGCCCTTCGTGGCGCTGCTGGTGTCGGGCGGGCACTCGCTGCTGGTCGGGGTCGGGAAGATCGGCAGCTACACGATCCTGGGCGACACCCTGGACGACGCCGCGGGCGAGGCCTTCGACAAGACCGCCAAGTTGATGGGCCTGCCGTATCCGGGCGGCCCCGCGCTGGCGAAGATCGCGGAAACCGGCGACCCCAAGGCGTTCAAGTTCTCGCGCCCGATGACCGACCGGCCCGGGCTCGATTTCAGCTTTTCGGGCCTGAAAACCCAGGTGCTGCTGGCCTGGCAGGGCAGCGACCATGCGGAAGCCACCCGCGCCAACGTCGCGCGCGGCTTCGAGGAAGCCATCGTCGAGACGCTGGCCATCAAGTGCCGGCGGGCGCTGGCGCAGACCGGCTACCGGAAGCTGGTCGTGTCCGGCGGCGTCGGCGCGAACAAGCGCCTGCGCGCGCAGCTGGCGGCGGCCGGGGAGCGCGAAGGCTTCCAGACGTATTTTCCGCGTCTCGCGTTCTGCACCGACAACGGCGCGATGATCGCGCTGGCGGGCTCGATCCGGCTGGCCGCGGGACAAACCACGGGGCCGGAAATCCGCGTGCAGCCGCGCTGGGACCTTCAGGCCCTGCCGGCCGTGGCCTGACCGCCTGCCGTGGACACGGTGTTCATCGAAGGACTCACGCTCGCCACGCGCATCGGCATCTACGCGGGCGAACGCGATGCGCCGCAGCCGGTCACGCTCGACCTGCGGCTGGGCTTCGACAACGCCGCGGCCGGTGCCAGCGGTCGCATCGAGGACGCGCTTGACTATGCCGCGGTGGTGGCGGCCCTCCGGACGTTCGTTGCCGCGCGCGACTGCGGATTGCTGGAGCAACTGGCCGAAGCCTGCTGCGACATGCTGCGCGCGCGTTTCCACGGCATCCATTCGCTCGACCTGCGCATCGACAAGCCGCACGCGGCGCGCGCCCTCGGCTGCACCCACGTCGGCGTCGCCATCCACCGCGAGTTCCCCTGACGTGCCACACACCTACCTGCTGCTGCTGGGGTCCAACCTCGCGGTTCCCGAGCGCCTGCACGCCGCCCTCGCATCACTCGCCACGCTCGGTACCGTCACCCCGTTGACCGGGGTCGAACGCATGCCCGCGCGTGGTGATGCGTCGCTGTTCTATTACAACGCGCTGGCACGACTGGACTGCACGCTGGTGCGTGATGCGCTCGTCGAACGCCTGAAACAGCTCGAGGCCAGCCTCGGCCGCGTGCGCGACGGCAGCGGCACGGTCGCCATCGACATCGACCTGCTGGCCACATGGGCACCGGACGGCTGGCGCGCCGATCCACATGCGTTGGCGAAGCAAGAGTTCGCGCAGACGCCCGCGCGCGACCTGCTTGCCAAGGCCGGGATCGCCATCGACTGAGGGCACCACGGCGCGGCACCGGCATGCGCGGCGTACCCCCACTCGCACGGACGTTGGCCATGCCTGCAGCGCCCGACAGAACGCCATCAACGGCGACACCGGCCCAGGCCTTGGCGGTTCTGGCAGCGATCCACTTGCATGACCACTCCACATCGTTGTCGGCCGCAGCCTTCGCGACGACGGGGCCGGTGCCTTCGAGCCGGTTGCCTCGCCCGGATTGAATGCACGGGCTGCTTGCCCCGCCCACGCGGGTTCTACAGCAACCGTACCTTGCCGGTGGCGAGTTCGTATTCCGCCCCCACGACGCGCACGCGACCCGCCTTGACCGCTTCCCCGATCAGCGGTTGTGCGGCCGCGAGCCGCGACACGTTGTAGGCGACGTTGGCGTCGATCGCGCGCTCCAGCAGGTTGCTGCCGCCCGCTTTCACCACATTGGCAATGCCAGGGCGCACGGCATCGGTGATGTCCCAGATGTGCCCCGGCAACGACACCGGCGACTGGATTTCCTCGATCGCGGCCTTGACCGCCCCGCAGTTGGCGTGCCCCAGCACCATCACCAGCGGCGTACCCAGCACT
>JAICHS010000018.1 GCA_025924775.1 Rhodanobacteraceae bacterium | reverse complement strand
CACTGCCTGCGCGCACCAACAAGCATTCGCCGCAGCACGTCGTCATGCCGCCGGAAATGGTGCCACAAGGCCGCGCCCGCGTGCAGCACCAGCAGCGCGGCCAGCAGCCAGAACAACGTTTGGTGCAGCAGCAGCGCGCGCGGCTTCCACACCGGGTCGTAGCCGCCGAGGCCGGGCAGCTTCAGCCAATCGAACCACACCAGCGGCGAACCGGACGCGGAATTGAACCACCACCCGCTGAGCGGAATCGCCAGGATCAGCCCGTACAGCGCAAGATGCACGACGTGCGCGACCCGCAGTTGCCAACGCGGGACCGTGGGCAGGTCGGCCGGGCGCCGTTCACCCAGCCGCCACGCGATCCGCAGCAACACCAGCACGAGAATGGTGATGCCGATCGACTTGTGCAGCGCGAACACCCGCAGCTTGGCGGGTGTCAGGCCCATCTGCACCATCGTCAATCCAATGCCCGCCTGCACGAAGATAAGCACCGCGATCAGCCAATGGAACGCGCGTACCAGCGCGCCCCACCCGGCTTCAGTGCTGCGCAGCGGCATGCGCCCCGCTCCTCATCGACTTGTCCGCGGCCTGCTGGTAGTCGTACTCCGCATGGCGGTCGAGCGTGGCCTCGATTTCCAGGCGGAGCGTGACCTCGGTGCCGACGGCCTTCGGAAACGCGGTCATCCCGAAGCGCGTGCGGTCGAGCGTCGCGTGCCCGGAAAACCCCGCGATGGTTTGGAACCCGAACAGCGTCGCGCCCACGCGATTGACGGTGAACCCGACCTTGACCGGCAGGCTGACGCCGTGCAGCGTGAGCTGGCCTTCGAGCATGCCGGCATGCGCGCCGGTTTGGGTGACCGCGGTACTGACGAAGTGCGCCAGCGGAAACTTCGCCGCATCCAGGAAGTTGCGCCCCATGACCGCGGCGTTCCAAGCCTTGTCGCCAAGGTCGGCGGAAGCGAGGTCGATGTCGGCCACCACCCTGGATGCGCCAAAGTCATCGGGATCGAAGCGCAGCCAGCCACGGGCGATCGCCAGGCGTCCAACCGGATTGGAATAACCATCGTGGTCGGCACTGAACAGTACCTGCGAGTGCACGCTGTCGATGCGATAGTCCAGCGGATGCGCAAGCGCCGCACCCGCGACCAGCAACAACAGGCATGCCAGCGATGACGTTCGCACAGCCACGCAAGGCCCTCCATCCGCACGCCCCATCGTCGCACACCGTGCCGGCGCGCGCATGCCCGGCGGTTTTGCGGCATCATCGGGAGGGGCTTTGCAGGGGAGCGTGACATGCTGGGCGCGTTGTTTCTGGCTGGGGCACTGGCAGGCGCCACTGCTGCACCCGTCGCCGCGGCGCCGCCCACGCCGCTGTTCCGCAGCTACGGCGTCGCCGACGGCCTGCCGTCCACGCTGGTGTATTCGGTCACGCAGGACCACGCGGGCTACCTGTGGATCGGCACCCACGCCGGCCTGGTGCGTTACGACAGCCGCACGTTCAAGGTGTTCCGCCACGATCCCTCGCACCCCGAATCGTTGCCTGCCAATGACGTTTCCGCGCTGCTGGTCGATCGCGAGGGACGCCTGTGGGTGGGCGGCGAGGGCACCGGATTGAACCTGTACCAGCCTGAGGACGGCGGCTTCCAGCACTGGCTGCACGCCCCCAGGCAGGCGGACAGCCTTTCCGCGAACGACGTGATGGCGATCACGCAGGATGCCAATGGGGCGATCTGGGTCGGCGTGTACGCGGGCGGCCTGAACCGCCTGGGCGCCAACCGCCGCGGTTTCACGCACCTGCGGCACCGCGCTGGTGATTCCGCCAGCATCGCCTCGAACAACGTCACGGCGCTCGCGCCCGCGGCCAAGGGCGGCTTGTGGATTGGTACCGACGCGGGGCTGGCACGCATGGATGCGCAGGGCGGCATCCGGCAGGTTGCCTTGCCGGTGCCGGCATCACAACCCACCATCTGGCAAATCCACGCGGCCGGCGAGGGCGTGGATGCGGCCACCAGCGCCGGTCTGTTCCACGTCGATGCAAACGACCACGCCACTCTGATTGGGCCGGCCCGCGAGACACTGGCGAGCCTGCGCGACGACGCGCACGGGTTGTGGCTGGCGGGACGCGGCGGTCTGGACCGCATCGGCGCCGATGGCACCCGCCAGTTCGAACAGCCGGCGCCCGGTTTGGCGGGCAGCCTGCCCGGGCGCCTGCCGGATGGTCTGTTCCGCGACCACGAAGGTGGCCTGTGGGTGGCGCTGGTGGATGGCGGCCTCGCCTACCTGCCGCCGCAGTGGCAGGTCTTCAGCATGTACCGGCACGTGCCCGGAAATGCCGCGAGTCTTGCGGGCAACCGCGTGCGCGCGCTGGCGCCCGCCAACGATGGCCGGCTGTGGGTGGGCGGCCCGGAACTGCTGGACCAGCTGGACCCGGTCACCGGAACGGTCACGCACATCGCGATTCCGGGGCTAGCGCGCGGGTCGATCTCGGCGCTGGCGGAAGACCCGACCGGGCGCCTGTGGATCGGCAGCCGCCGCGGCTGCTTCGTGTGGGACGGCAAGCATCTGCACCCGGTCGCCGCGGGCAATCCCGCCCTGCGCCACGGCGTCTGGCGACTGCTGGCCGCGCGCGATGGCGCCATTTATTTCGCCGGTGTCGGCACCGGCATGTTCCGCGTCGATCCGCAAACGCTCGCGGTAGAGCCACTGGCACCGCCAGCGACCAGCGAAGCCGCGCGCGAAATCGTGCAACTGCGTGAAGCGGCTGATGGGTCGATCTGGGTCGCCAGCCATGCCGGCCTCGCGCGGCTGGCACCCGGCGCCTCGACATTCACGTTCGTGCCGGGCGTGGCGCGCGGGGACATCAGCGCGTTCGCATTCGGTCCCGATGCAAGCCTGTGGGTCGCGCGCAGCGCGCGGCTGCAACGCTACCTGCTCGACCGCGGGACGGCCACGCTCAAGCACACCGTGGGTGGGGCGCAGGGTTGGCCGGACACCGGCGTGCTGGGCCTGCAGGTCGGGGATGGCGGCCGCGTGTTCGCGCTCGGCGTTCGCAATTTGCGGGTGTACGACCCGCACATCCGGCAGTTGCACGCGTTTGCCACTGCGGAGGGCCTGGCCACCGCTGATTTCACCGGCGACGCGCTGCTGGCAACCGGCCACGGGCAGTTGTTTGCCGGCAGCCTGGCCGGGGTGATCGGCATCCACACCGAGGCGCTGCCGTGGCGCCTCGCAACCCCGAAGGTCGCGCTGGAATCGGTGAGCGTGCGCCGCCGCGGCAAGCCGTTGCAGCTGGATCCGCGCAAGCCCATCAGCCTTGACTGGCACGACCGCGAGTTGGCCGTCACCGCGCAGGTGTTGTCGTTCGTCAACCCGGCGCGCAATACGTATCGTTTCCGGCTGCAGGGCTTCGACCCCGCCTGGGTGGACACCGGCAACCGCAACGTGCGCGAATTCTCGCTGCTGGAGCCCGGCGACTACCGGCTGCTGGTGAGCGGACGCACCGGCGACGGACCATGGAGCGCGCCACTGGAAGCCCTGTCGTTGCGCGTGTCGGCCGCGCCGTGGAACACGCCGTGGGCGCGTGGGCTGTACGTGCTGGCGGCACTGCTGTTGCTGGCGTGGCTGGCGTGGCTGCTGCGCCGCCGTCTGCAGCAACAGCATCGCCTCGCGCTCAGCGAGACCCGCCAGCACCTCGCCGAGCAGGCCAACGCCGCCAAGTCGCGTTTCCTGGCCAACATGGCGCACGAAATCCGCACCCCGCTCACCGGCGTGCTGGGCATGACCGAGCTGCTGCTGAAAACGATCCTCGACGAGCGCCAGCACCAATACGCCGATGCCATCCGCCGTTCGGGCGCGCTGTTGCTGCGCCACGTCAACGACGCGCTGGACGTGGCGCGCATCGAAGCCGGCCGGCTGGAGCTGACGCCCGCGACGTTCGACCCCGCCGCCATCCTGCGCGAGGTCGCGGACGCCGACGCGGGCCTCGCGGCCCAGAAACACCTGGCCATCGAAGTGCGCGTGGCGCCCGACGCGCCGCGCGCGGTGCGCGGCGACGCGTTGCGGGTGCAACAAATCCTGTTCAACCTGACCCACAACGCCTTGAAGTTCACCACCCACGGCAGCGTCGTGCTGAAGCTTGCGCGCGCCGGCGACGGCATCTGCTACAGCGTGATTGACAGCGGCCCCGGCATGACACCGGAGGAGCGCGCGCGGATCTTCCAGCGGTTCGAACAGGCGGACTACGGGCGCTTGCAACGCGGCAGCGGCCTCGGCCTTGCCATCAGCCGCGAACTGGTCGGCTTGATGGGCGGCCGCATCGACGTGCAATCGGTGCCCGGGCGCGGCAGTACCTTCACCGTGCAATTGCCGCTGGCCAGCGTGGCGCCGCCCGCAGCCGCTGCATTGGCGCCGCCCCCGGTACCCACACAGGTGGCGCCCGGCAACACGCCGGCGCAGGCGCCCATCGGGCCCGCGGACCCGCCGCAACCGCCTCCGCGCATCCTGCTGGTCGAGGACGACCCGGTCGCCGGGCAAGCCATCGCGGGCCTGATCGAAACCTTCGGCTACCGCGTGACGCTGGCGCCGCAGGCGCTGGCCGCACTGTCGGAACTCGATGCCGACGGTGCCTTCGACGCCATGGTGTTCGATTTCGACCTGCCCGGCATGGGAGGTTGCGAACTTGCGCAAATACTGCGCCAGCGCGGCAACGTCACGCCCATCATCGCGCTCACCGCCAGCGCGCACGGCGACGAGGACCAGCGGGCGCGTGCGGCCGGCATGGATGACTGCCTGCGCAAACCCGTACCGCCGGAAGCACTGCGCGCGGCGCTGACCCGGACGCTGCAGACCGCGTAACGGCATCTGGTCGGCACCGCCACCGAACTGCGGCTGAATTCGCGCCCCGCACGCGGCGCCGGGAACGGCGGCCGCAGAATGCGCGCCACTACACTTCCGGTTCGCAAAGCCGCCCAATCCAGCCGATGCCCCGCCTTTCCATCCTCGACCGCTACATCCTGCGCGAGTACCTGCTCGGTGCGGTGGCGGCCATCGTGGTGTTGCTGGTGATCTTCACCGGCAGCACCTTCGCGGACATCGCCAACAAGGTGGCGACGGGCCGCCTGCCGGGCGGCGTGATGTTCACGGTGCTGGGCCTGAACCTGGTCAACACGCTGCAGGCGCTGCTGCCGATGGGCGTGTTCCTGGGCGTGCTGCTGGCGCTGGGGCGGATGTACCGCGACAGCGAGATGCACGTGTTGTCGGCGTCCGGGTTCGGCCCGCGTGGGCTGCTGAAGCCCACGGCCATTTTTGCGATCGGCTCCGCAATCGTGGTGGCACTGGTGGCGCTGTGGCTGGGCCCGCTGGCGGCACGCGCATCGAGCGCGGAAGTCGAGCAGGCCAACCGCTCGGTGATCGCCGCCGGCCTGGAAGCCGGGCGCTTCACCAGCCTCACCGGGCGCGGCGGCATCCTGTTCGCCAACACCGTCAGCCCCGACGGCACCAAGCTCGGCAAGCTGTTCGTGGCAAGCGAACGCGTCGGCAAGGACGGCATCACCAGCATCAGCGTAATCACCGCCAACCGTGGCGACCTGTTCCACGAGGGCCAGGAGGACAACCGCTTCATCGCCCTGCACGAGGGCCATCGCTACGACCTGCGGCTGGGCCAGGACAACTGGCGCCTGATGCAATTCCAGCGCAACGACATCGCGCTGTCGCAACCCAGCGACGACAGCGGCGACAACGACCCGGAAGGCCTGCGCACCACGACCTCGCTGATCGGCGACCACGACCCCGCCGCCCGCGCGGAACTGCAGTGGCGCATCGCGATTCCGTTCGGGCCGCTGGTGCTGGCGATGCTGGCGCTGCCGATGTCGCGCCAGGGCCCGCGCACCTCGCCCGTGGGCCGCATCCTGATCGCGGTGCTGGCCTACCTGATCATCGTCAACATGATGCAGCTCGGCCGCTCATTCATCGCCAGCGGCAAGCTGCCCGCGCCCGTGGGCCTGTGGTGGGTGCTGCTGCCGGTATTCGCGGGAGCCGCGTGGGCGTTTGCCCGGCAGTACGCCACGCGCAAGCCACGCGACGCCGCCGGAGCGGGCGCGTGAATTTCGCGGTTCGGCAACGTTTTCGCATCAAGCGCGCGGACTGGCTGATCGCGGTCACCGTGCTGGGCGGCCTGCTGCTGACCTGGCTGGTGCTGACGGGCCTCGACGCCTTCATCCAGTTCGCCACCCAGATCGGCAACATCGGTCACAACGGCTACACGCTCGGCAACGCGGTCGCCTACATCCTGTTGACGATCCCGCGTCGCGCCTACCAGTGGTTCGTGTTCGCGGCCCTGATCGG
This sequence comes from Rhodanobacteraceae bacterium, assembly GCA_025924775.1. GTDB lineage: Bacteria > Pseudomonadota > Gammaproteobacteria > Xanthomonadales > Rhodanobacteraceae > 66-474. The sequence continues at coordinate 11,303 of JAICHS010000018.1, read as the reverse complement.
CAGCCTGGTCGGGATCGGCGCGCTGGCCACCACCGGCGAACTGACCGCACTGCGCGCGGCCGGCATGTCCAAGCTGCGCATCTGCCTGTCGGTGACCGGCATCGTATGCATCCTGATGATCGGGGTCTTCATCCTCGGCGAAACCGCGGCCCCGGCCGGCGACCAGCGCGCGCAACAGATCCAGTTGCAACGCACGTCCGGCCAGTTGCACATGCGCCAGGGCAGCGGCCTGTGGGCACGCGACGGCAATGCCATCATCAACGCCAAGGCGGCGCTGGCGCAGCTGGTGCACGGCCGCCCGCAGGTGGAACTGGCGGACGTGCGGATATTCGGGTTCGACGCTGCGGGCGAACTCACCTCGTTCCGGCACGCCAAGCTGGCCACCCAGGAAGGCAAGACGTGGACCCTGCACGACGTGCGCGACACCGCCGTCTCGACCACGGGCGCGGTCAGCGCCACCCACAAGCAGCAGGCATGGCAAACCTCGCTCGACCCCGACGTGCTGGAAGCCTCGGTTGCGCACCCGGAGTACCTGTCGCTGCGGGAACTGTCGCGCAACATCGCCTACCTGCGCGCCAACCGGCAAAACCCCAGCTCCTATTTGAACGCGTACTGGACGCGCGCGTTCTACCCGATCAATACCCTGCTGCTGGTGTTGTGCGCGCTGCCGTTCGGCTTCGGCGCGCTGCGCTCCGGCGGGCTCGGCAAGCGCCTGTTCCTGGGCGTGATCGTCGCGATTGCGTGGTACTTCATCCAGCGCGCGATCATCAGTACCGGCACCGTGTTCGGCGCGCCGCCGTTCATCGTCAACCTGATTCCCGCGCTGCTGCTGCTGGGCATCTCGGTCTGGTACTACCGGCGGGTTTAGCCATCGCCGGAAAAGATGAAGCAGGCGCTGCGTGCCGGCCGGCTCCTGCAGACCTGCTTTCGTAGGAGCGTGCCTGCGCGCGAACGGCGCCTGCGAGGATGCGGGCCAATCACAACCGCGTCACGCGTGTTCCGCACACGCGGTCGTGCCAGGTGCGCCGGCCGGCGTCGAACCACGCGTACCAGAACCCGCATCCCAGCAACGCCAGCGACAGCGATGCCAGCACGAAGCGCAGCAGCGCAGTGCGCACGCCGATGCGCGTGCCGTCGCCCTGCACCAGGCGGAACTTCCACGCACGCGAACCCACCGTCGCGCCCACCCGCACCCACGACAGCACGAAATAGGCCGCGGTGACCGCGAGCAGCCACAGGCCCAGCAAGGCTTTCCACACCAAGCCGGGGTGCGCAAGGTCGTACGCGGCGTGGAACGCCAGCACCCACAAGGCCGCCGCCACGAACCACAGCCCGAGCAACGGGAACAGGTCGTACGCCATCGCCGCGAAGCGCCGCCACAGCGCCACCGGCATTGAAGCTGCAACTGAAGCTGGCATCGGTCGCCTCGCCAAGGCCTTGCAGGAACAGGAACGCTGCGCCAGCATCTCAGGGTGACTGACGCCGCCTCGAACATCGCCGCCGCCGACCGCAGCGCGATCGACGCATTCCTGGAAGGCGCGTGGTCGCGCGACGGCCTCGCGGACCTGACGCTGATCGATTATCGCGGCGATCTGGAACGTTGCGCCAGCTGGCTTGCGCAGCACGCGCAGGGGTTGCTGCGGGCGACGCGCGCGGACCTGTTCGACTACCTGGCCGCGCGCAACCGCGCCGGCATCGGCGCCCGCACCAACGCGCGTGAGCTGACGGCGCTGCGCCGGTTCTACGCAGACCAGGTGCGCCGGGACGCGGCATTCGAGGACCCGACGCTGCTGCTGGACGCGCCCAAGTTGCCGCGCACCCTGCCCAAGGCGCTGGCCGAACGCGAGATCGAGCGTTTGCTCGAAGCGCCCGACGCCGGCACGCCACTGGGCTTGCGCGACCGCGCGATGCTGGAACTGATGTACGCTTGCGGACTGCGCGTCAGCGAACTGGTGGCCTTGCCGCTGGCGGGACTCAACCTGCGCAGCGGCGTGCTGCGCGTCACCGGCAAGGGCGGCAAGGAGCGGCTGGTGCCGATCGGTGAAACCTGCACCGACTGGCTGGACCGCTACCTGCGCGAGGCGCGCCCGGTATTGGCCAAGGGGCGCGAAACCCCGGCGCTGTTCCTGTCCAACCGCGCCGCCGGGATGACCCGCCAGATGGCCTGGATGATCGTGAAGAAGCACGCGCTGACCGCGGGCATCGCGGCCAAGCGCATTTCGCCGCACGTGCTGCGGCATTCGTTCGCGACCCATCTTTTGAACCATGGTGCCGATCTGCGCGCGTTGCAGATGCTGCTGGGCCACAGCAACCTTTCCACCACCCAGATCTACACCGCGGTTGCGCGCGAAGGGCTGAAGCGGTTGCATTCGCAGCATCACCCACGGGCATGACCGTGCGATCGTCCTGATCGCCACGCAGTCGAGTGAAACGCCGGACTGGATCACTTGGCACCCACATGCACCAGAACGGCTCTCCCTGGCCTGACTTCCCACCACAGCCGCTGCGACCGGCGTATCACGGTCTTCGGTCCACGCGACACGCTATCATTGCGGTTTTCAGCGGAGCCGCAACATGGCCGAACAGAAGTATCCCGAGTGGGTCTGGCACGACGGCAAGATCGTGCCGTGGAAGGAAGCGACGGTGCACGTGATGTCGCACAGCCTGCAGTACGGCTCGGCGATCTTCGAAGGCGTCCGCTGCTACAAAACCCCCAAGGGCGGCGCCATTTTCCGGCTGGCGGCGCACATGAAGCGCTTCTACAACTCGGCGCGCATCTACGACATGCCGATGCCGTTCGACGCGGCGCAGGTCACGGCCGCCTGCCACGAAGTGCTGAAGAAGAACGGTTTCGACCAGGCCTACATCCGTCCGTGCGCGTTCCGCGGCCTCGGCGGCTTCGGCATTTCGGCCGACACCCCGGTCAGCATCACCGTCGCCGGTTGGCCGATGGGCCCGTACCTCGGGCCGGAAGCCCTCAAACAGGGCATCACGGCCTGCGTATCCAGCTGGCAGCGCTTCGCGCCCAACACCATTCCCGCGGGCGCCAAGGCCGCAGGCAATTACCTTTCCGGCCAGCTGATCGCGCGCGAGGCGCGTCAACGCGGCTTCGGCGAGGGCATCGCGTTGGCGTCCACCGGCCTGCTCAGCGAGGGTGCCGGCGAAAACGTGTTCCTGGTGATGGACGGCGCGTTGCACACCGCGCCAGTCAGCGCGTCGCTGCTGAACGGCATCACGCGCGATTCCATCATCACGCTGGCGCACGCGCACGGCATCCCGGTGGTCGAACGTGAACTGCCACGCGAGTACCTGTACCTCGCGGACGAGATCTTCATGTGCGGCACCGCGGCCGAAGTCACGCCGATCCGCGCGATCGACAGCAAGCAGGTTGGCGCGGGCGCGGCCGGCCCGGTCACGCGCAAGATCCAGGACCTGTTCTTCGGCCTGTTCGATGGCCGTACCGAAGACAAGTGGGGCTGGCTCGAGGCGTTGTAGTGCGATCATCCATGATCGCCGTGCAACGGAACGCATGGATCTTCGAGGTTGATCGGCGTCGTGAAACACCAGAACGGGCATCCATGCCCTGACTTTTCACGACAGCCGCTTCGCACATGCTCCCGTTTGACGGCGGGAGCCAGTACGGTTGTACTTGGCGAATGAACCCGTCGCCCAACCTGTTCCTGATCGGCCCGATGGGCGCCGGCAAGTCCAGCATCGGACGCAGGCTGGCCGAGCATTTCGGCATGCCGTGCATCGACCTGGACGCGGCGATCGAAGCCCGCACGGGCACCCGGGTGGCGACGATCTTCGAGATCGAGGGCGAGGCCGGCTTTCGCCGCCGCGAATCCGAGCTGCTGGCCGAGTTGGTGCCGCGCGAAGGCATCGTGCTGGCCACCGGCGGCGGCGCGGTGCTGGTGCCGGACAACCGCGCGCTGCTGCGCCGGCATGGCTTCGTCGCATGGTTGCAGACCAGCGTCGAGCAGCAGCTGCACCGGCTGGCGCGCGACCGCCAGCGGCCGCTGCTGGCAACGGACGACCGGCGCGCCCGGCTGGAGCAGCTTGCGCGCGAGCGCGACCCGATCTATCGCGAGCTGGCGGACTGCACCGTCGCCAGCACCGACGAATCGTGCCAACACGCGGCCACGCGCATCGCGGCGTTGCTGGAAGATGCGTGGCAACGCCTACCGGCACCACGGGTGTCCGCGTGACCACCACGCTTGAAGTCGGACTGGCCGGGCGCCGCTACCCGATCGATATCGGCCACGGCCTGCTGGAGCGTGTCGACGTATGGCGTAGCGCGGTCCGTGGCGGCCATGCCCTGATCGTCAGTGACGCACACGTCGCGCCGCTGTATGCGCGACGGCTGCAGGACGCGCTCGCGGCCATGCAACCCCATGGCGCCAACCCGCTGCAGGTGGAAACGCTGGTGCTGCCGGCGGGTGAAACGCACAAGAATCTCGCCGCGGCAGCCACAGTACTCGATGCCCTGGCGCGGCTTGGCGCCACCCGCGACGCCTGCGTGCTGGCACTGGGCGGAGGCGTGACCGGCGACATCGCGGGCTTCGCCGCGGCGTGCTGGATGCGCGGCATCGACTTCCTGCAATTCCCGACCACCCTGCTGGCGATGGTGGATGCCTCGGTCGGTGGCAAGACCGGCGTCGACCATCCTGCGGGCAAGAACCTGATCGGCGCGTTCCACCAGCCGCGTGCCGTCGTCGCTGACCTCGACACGCTGGCCACGTTGCCGGATCGCGAGCTGCGCGCGGGTCTGGCCGAAGTGGTGAAGACCGCGTGCATCGGCGACGCCGGGTTCTTCGCGTGGCTGGAAGCCCACGTCGATGCGCTGCTGGCGCGTGACGGCGAGGCCCTCGACCACGCCATCGCCGTCTGCTGCCGCTTCAAGGCCGGCGTGGTCGCACGCGACGAACGCGAAACCGGCGAGCGCGCCTTGCTGAACTTCGGCCACAGCTTCGGCCACGCCCTGGAAGCCGAAGCGGGTTACGGCGTACTGCTGCACGGCGAAGCCGTCGCGGTCGGAATGTTGCTGGCCGCCCGCCTGTCCACGCACCTCGGGATGGCCGACGCGGCCGACACCGCGCGGCTGCACGCGCTGCTGCAACGCATCGGCCTGCCCGTGGCGCTGCCCGCGAACACTGATGCCGATGCCCTGCTGGCGCGAATGCAGCTCGACAAGAAGAACCGCGCGGGCGCGCTGCGGCTGATCCTGTGGCGCGGCATCGGGCGTGCGGAAATCATGGAGAACGTGGACGCCACGGCGGTGCGCACGGTGCTCTTGTAGGAGCCGGCCAGCGCGAAGCGCCTGCTCCTTCTTTTGCCGGCGACCGGTCGTGCGCGAGGCGCGCGCCTGCAAGTTTGTCGTCGCCCATTACAATCCGCAGATGCACCTTTACCTGCAAACCCCACCCGGCGCGGGCGCCGCACCGCGCTACTGCCGCATCGCGCTCGAGCAGGACCTGCTGGGCGGCTGGACGCTGTACCGCGAGTCCGGCACCGAGGGTGGGCGCGCCACGCTGAAGCGCGAGGTGTATCTCGATCGCGACGCCGCGCTCAAGGCATTCGAGCAAGCGCGCGATGCGCAAATCAAGCGGGGTTTCAAGGTGATGATCACGCAGGGTGTCGAAAACACGCATGGCTGATGCATCCGACCGCAGCAACCGTTTCCTGCGCGCGCTCGCGCGCCAGCCCGTGGACGCGACGCCGGTCTGGATCATGCGCCAGGCCGGACGCTACCTGCCGGAATACCGCGCCACGCGCGAGCGCGCGGGCAGCTTCCTGAAGCTCGCGCAGACGCCGGAACTGGCCTGCGAGGTCACGCTGCAACCCGTCGAACGCTTCGAGCTGGATGCCGCGATCCTGTTTTCCGACATCCTCACGGTGCCGGACGCGATGGGGCTCGGATTGCACTTCGTCGACGGCGAAGGCCCGAAGCTCGCGCGGCCGGTACGCAGCGCGGCCGACGTCGCCCGGTTGGGCGTGCCCGACCCGGAACAGTCGCTGCGCTACGTCCCCGACGCGGTGCGCCTGTGCCGCCGCGAACTGCGCGGGCGCGTACCCTTGATCGGTTTCGCCGGCAGCCCCTGGACGCTGGCGTGCTACATGATCGAGGGCCAGGGCTCGCGCGATTTCTCGCGGGTCAAGGCGTTCGCATTGAACGAGCCCGCAGCGATGCACGCGTTGCTGGATGTCAATGCGCGCGCGGTCGCGGCGTACCTGGCGGCGCAGGCGGCCGCCGGCGCGCAGGCGCTGATGGTGTTCGACAGCTGGGGCGGCATGCTGGCGCCGGCGATGTTCGAGGAGTTTTCGTGCCGGTATCTTGCGGAAATCGCCGCGCTGCTGCGCGACGACCCGCACGCGCGCGACCTGCCGCTGATCCTGTTCTCCAAGGGCGCCAACGCCAGCCTGGAAGCGCTGGCCGACACCGGTTGCGCGGCGCTGGGCCTGGACTGGACCATCACGCTGGATCGCGCCCGCCGGCGCGTGGGCGACCGCGTCGCACTGCAGGGCAACCTCGATCCCGCAACCCTGCTGGCGTCGCCCGACGTGATCCGGCGCGAAGTCCGGCGCGTGCTCGATGATTTCGGCCCGCACCCCGGCCACGTGTTCAACCTCGGCCACGGCATCACGCCCGACGTCGATCCCGCGCACGTGGCGGTGCTGGTCGATGCCGTACATGGGAAAATTGCAGCATGACCACGCGTTACCTCACCGGCATCACCACCACCGGCACGCCGCATCTCGGCAACTACGTCGGCGCGATCCGGCCCGCCATTGCGGCCAGCCGGCGCGCGGACAGCGACGCGTTTTTCTTCCTGGCCGACTACCACGCACTGATCAAGTGCGACGACCCGGCCCGCATCGCGCGTTCGCGGCTGGAAATCGCGGCAACGTGGCTGGCTTGCGGACTGGACCCTGCGCGCGTCACGTTCTACCGGCAATCGGACATTCCAGAAATCCCGGAACTGACCTGGATACTGACGTGTGTGACCGCCAAGGGCCTGCTGAACCGCGCGCACGCGTACAAGGCGGCGGTGGACCAGAACGCCGCGAGCGGTGAAGACGCGGATGCAGCGATCACCGCGGGCCTGTACATGTACCCGGTGCTGATGGCCGCCGACATCCTGATCTTCAACGCCAACAAGGTACCCGTCGGGCGCGACCAGGTGCAGCACATCGAGATGGCGCGCGACGTGGGCCAGCGCTTCAACCACATCTACGGCAAGGCGTGGCGCACGGCGGGGGGCGGCGGCGAACCGTTCACGTTGCCCGAAGCCGCGATCGAGGCGTCGGTCGCCACCCTGCCCGGCCTCGACGGCCGCAAGATGTCCAAGAGTTACGACAACACGGTGCCGTTGTTCGAAGGCGGCGCCGCGGCCACCCGCGAGGCGGTCATGAAGATCGTCACCGACTCGCGCGCGCCGGGCGAGCCGAAGGATCCCGATTCATCCAGCCTGTTCGCGATCTATCGCGCGTTCGCTGGCGACGCCGACAGCGCGGCCTTCCGCGACGAGCTCGCCGGCGGTATGGGCTGGGGCGACGCCAAGCAGCGGCTGTGCGAGCGCATCGAGCAGGACCTCGCCCCGCTGCGGGCGCGCTATGCCGACCTGATGGCGCATCCCGACACCATCGAGGATGCCCTGCTGGACGGCGCGCGCAAGGCGCGCGAAATCGCCCGGCCGCGCCTCGCAATCATGCGCCGCGCGATTGGGCTGGGTCCACTTGTAACCGCGCGGGCGCATGCCCCCCACCCTGCCCCTCCCCCGCACGCGGGGGAGGGAAGCGCGCGCGCGGGAAGGGGGCCGTCGGGCAAGCCATCCAAGCGCGCACGCATCGTCAGCTTCCGCGACGGTGAGGGCTTCCGCTTCCGCCTGCTGGGCGCCGATGGCGACCAACTGCTGTTGTCACGCGCCTTTGCCGATCCACGCAGCGCGGGGCAGGCGTCGCGCGGGTTGACGGACGCGAATGCGGATGCCGCGCTGGCGCCGCTGGACGCTGCACGCTTTGCCTTCATGCAGGGTGCCGATGTGTTGGCCACCAGCGACGCCTTCCCGGATGCGACCGCGCGCGATGCCGCACTGCAACGCGCGCGCGCGGCACTGGCATCGCTGCGCGAAGCACAGGAGTCACTGCCATGATTCGTTTCGTCGCGCTGCTGCTGATCGGCCCCTGGCTGATCGTGCTGGGCTTCCTGTATTGGCTCTACGTGCGGCGCCGCGTCGCCAATGGCGTGCCGGCCAGCTTCGACATCGGCGTGCTGGTGGTGGCCGCGCTCTCGACCATCGTGTTCACCGCGCTGGCTTTCGAAGCCGGTGCACGCGCGGCGCTGCAGGCCAACGTGGACCCCGTCTGGAAACAGATGGCCGCCGCCTGGGCCGCCTACCCTGCGTATTTCGTCGTGCTGTTCTTCGGCTTGCTGCGGCACTGGCTGAGCCGCGCGCCGCGCGCCGGCAACCCGCCCGAAGACGGGCGGGCCAGGCAGTAACCCGTTACGGCGGGTGCGGCCCTACTGCGGCAGCGCCAGGTCGTCCAGCACCGCCTTCAGGAACCGCGCGGCTTCGCCACCGGTGCAGGCACGATGGTCGAAGGTGAGGCTGATCGGCAGGCGCCGATGCACCTCGATGCCGCCCATCACCGCGACCACGTCGTGCGAGAGCTTGCCGACGCCCACGATTGCGACGCACGGCGGCACCACCACCACGGTGCCGTAGCGGCCCGCGAACATGCCGAAGTTGGACAGGCTGATGGTGTAGCCGGTCAGTTCCGACGCCGCGATGGAGCGGTCCATCACCTGCGCGCGCAGGCGGTTGATGCCTTCGCGCAGGCCGCGCGCATCCAGCATGTCGGCATTGCGCAACGCCGGCACGAACAGCCCGTCCGGCGTATCCACCGCGATGCCAAGGTCGACGTTCGGGTGGCGGGTGATGGTGAGGTTCTTGCCGTCGAACCATGCGTTCAATGCGGGCTCGGCCTTGCACGCCGTGACGATCGCGCGAATGGTGCGCACGGTGATGTCCTGCTTGCCCAGCCACTGGTTGAGGTCGGCATCATCCACGATGGTGGTCTGCGCCACCTCGACGTTGGCCTGCGCCATCACGCGCGCCATGTTGCGGCGCACGCCCTTCAGCTGCTCGGGCTGGCCGGTGGCGGCGACGGTCGGCGGCGTGGTGCGCATCGGCTTGCCGGCTTGCGAAAGCGTGCTGCGCGGCGGCGCCGCAACCGCTGCGGACGCAGCGCGCGTGGCAGCCGGAGCTACGACAGGCGCCGTGCCGACCTGTGCCGTCCCCGCCGCCGCGGCGTCCTTCACATCCTTCATCGTGACCGCGCCATCGGCGCCCGTCGCGCGCACGCGCGCCAGGTCAACCTTCAACTTCCTGGCCATCGCACGCACCGCGGGCACGGCCTTGACGCCGCCCACGCTGGCGACCGCTTCGCTGCGCACCTCGTTGCTGCTGGCGACCGCACCGACCACGGTGCCTTCGTCTGCGCGTTCGGGTTTGCTGCCCCCGCCGCTCGCGGGGGAGGGTTGCGCCGGGGCCGCAACCGGCTCGGGCGCTGCGGCCGGCGCATGGTGGCTGCCCGCGGCGTTCTCGGCGCGCTGCTTGCCCTTGGGGTCGAGCTCGAAGTCCGCCAGCGGCGCACCGGTATTGATGACGTCGCCCGCCGCGCCGTGATACTTCAGCACCTTGCCGGTGTAGGGCGAGGGCACCTCGACCACGGCTTTGGCAGTCTCCATCGACACCAACGGCGCATCCAGCTTGACGCTGTCGCCTTCCTTCACCAGCCATTCGACGATGGTGGCGTCGGGCAGGCCTTCGCCAAGGTCGGGGAGGTGGAATGTTTTCTTGTCGGCCATGTCAGGTACCTTGTCCGTTGTGCCCCCCCACCCGTCGGGGGAGGAGCAGGGGTGAGGGTTCGGTGTCGCGTTGGGACTCATCGCTGCACCGGACCCTCATCCGGAGCTTCGCGCCACCTTCTTCCGGAGGGAGAAGGCAAAAGCAAACATCAACCCGCGGCCAGCACGCGCTTGGCCGCGGCCACCACGCGCGCGGTGCTGGGCAACTGCTTCTGTTCGAGGCGATACAACGGGGTGTGGATGTCCCAGCCACTGACGCGCACGACCGGTGCCAGCAGGTCGTAGATGCACTCCTCGGCGATGCGTGCGGCGACTTCGGCGCCGAAGCCCGCGGTCTTGGGTGCTTCCTGCACGATCACGCAACGGCCGGTCTTTTGCACGGACTCGGCGATGGTGTCGAAATCGAGCGGTGTCAGCGTGGCCAGGTCGATCACCTCGGCGCTGATGCCTTCCTTCGCCAGCGCATCGGCGGCTTCCAGGGTTTCCTTCACTTCCGCGCCCCAGGTCACCAGCGTGATGTCGGTGCCGTCGCGCAGGACGAAGCAAACGTCCATGGGCAACGCCTCGCCGTCGTCCGGCACCTCTTCCTTGTATTGGCGGTAGATGCGCTTGGGTTCGAAGAACATCACCGGGTCCGGATCGCGGATGGCGGCCAGCAGCAGCCCGTAGGCGCGCGCGGGCGAGGAGGGCAGCACCACGCGCAGGCCCGGGATGTTGGTGAACAGGTGTTCGTTGGCTTCCGAGTGATGCTCCGGCGCGCGGATGCCGCCGCCCCACGGCGCGCGGAACACCGCCGGCACCGTGATCCGGCCGCGCGTGCGGTTGCGCAGGCGCGCGGCGTGGCAGGCGATCTGCTCCATCATCGGATAGATGAAGCCTTCGAACTGCGCTTCCGCCACTGGCTTCATGCCCTGCGCGGCGAGGCCGACGGTGACGCCGGCGATCGTGGTTTCGTCCAGCGGCGTGTCGAGCACGCGCAGCTCGCCGAACTTCTCCTGCAGGCCCTGGGTGGCGCGGAACACGCCGCCGTTGACGCCCACGTCCTCACCCAGCACCACGACGGATTCGTCGTGCGCCATCTCGTAGGCGAGCGCCTGGGTGACTGCTTCGATAAGGGTGATCTGTGCCATGACTTAGTGGGCCTTGTTCTCGAGCGAGAGCGCGAGGTCGCGCTGCTTTTCCAGGTCGGCGGGGACTTCGGCGAAGGTGTAGTCGAACATCGCGGTGACCGGCTGGGTCTTGGTCTCCAGGTAGGCATTGACCTCGTTGTCCATCCAGTCGTCGCACTCGGCCTTCCAGGCCTCTTCCTTCTTTTCGTCCCACACCTTCTTGGCCACCAGCCAGTTCTTCAGGCGCTTGACCGGGTCCTTCGCCCAGGCGTCCTTGACCTCCTGCTCGCCGCGGTAGCGGCGCGCGTCGTCGGCGGTGGTGT